>CAZIDI010000025.1:3459-13458 GCA_964537805.1 uncultured Muribaculaceae bacterium
GTTCAGTAGCCTCAAATACTGGAGATAAAAGCATTGCATCTTCTTTAGGAATCCAAAGCAAAGCAAAAGGAATAAAAGGAACCTGGTTAGTTTTAGCAGAATGGATTGAAAATGAAAATTACGATTGGGAAGTAAAAGATGTTAAGACAATTCAAGTCGATGGTAAAAAAATAAAAGAAGATATACTATACAGATTAGAAGATGGGAAATTTATAGAGGTGGAAAATGATAACGATTAAAAAAGGAGATATTTTGCAAAGTACAGAAAATATAATATGTCATCAAGTAAACGAAGATGGAGTTATGGCTGGAGGTTTAGCCTTGCAAATAGCAAATAAATATCCAAATGTACTAAAAGAATATCAAAAGTTTTGCAATAAATTTAAGGACAAATTATTTGGACAATATCAAATATGTGAAATAGGAGAAAGAAAATATATTGCAAATTGTTTTACTCAAAGAAACTTTAATACAAATCTGAGAGATATAGAACAAGTATTTAGAGGACTATTAGAAAGTTGTAAACTAAATGGTTTAACAATATCAATTCCTTACAAATATGGTTGTGGAATTGCTAATGGTGACTGGGATGAAGTAAATTCGTTGTTTGAAAATTTATCAAATGAATATGGAGTTGATATAGTTATTTATCAATTGTGTGATAAAAATGAATAATGAACAATTGAAAGCAAGAAATATTGAACTAGAAAGTAATAATAGACTTCTAGCAAATGAAATAAAAAAACTTAAGCAAGAACTAAAAATAGTAAAAAAAGAACGAGATAATTTAAAAAATGATATTTCCGATGTAGAAACTTACATTGAATTAGAAAGATGTATATCTTGTGGAAAGTTAACACCTAATACAGTAATGAGTTACGTAGGGAATGAACAAATATGTGAAAGTTGCCGAGTAAACGGCTATGGGTTATAGGAGGATATTATGATAAAAAAACCATACGAAATAGGACAAGTAAAAAAGAAATACAGAATGCTTATAGCAGGATTTCCAGGTATAGGAAAAACAACTATAGCATTGTCAGCACCAAAACCATTATTGGTGGATGTAGACAAAGGAATTGATAGAGTAAGAGTAAATGAAAGAAAAGACTTTACTCAACCAATTGACTACGAAGAATTATTAAAAGATTTAAGTAGCGATTTAAGCGAATATGAAACCTTGGTTTTAGATACAGGAGGAAAGTTACTTGATTTAATGAAACCTTATGTTATTAAACAAGATAGCAAGAATGGTCAAAAAGATGGACAAACGTTATCTATGAAAGGTTATGGAGCAGTTGGCAAGGAATTTGCAAGACTAGCAGATTACATTGCTTATACGTTAAATAAACACGTTGTAATTGTATTTCACGCAAAAGAAGATAAAGATGGCGAGGCTACAAAGTTAAGAATCTTAGTTGAGGGTGCAACAAAAGATAATGTATGGCAACCAATGGACATTGGAGGTTTTGTAGAAATGTACAACGGAAAACGTACAATCGGATTTGACAATTGCGAGAGGTATTATGCAAAAGGTACTCACGGAGTTAAAGGTATTAGAGAAATACCAGATTTAGAAAATCCAAATAATAAAAATGATTTCTTAACAAAGTTATTTGAAGAGATGGACGAAAATATTGCAAGTGAAGCAGAGTACTACGAAGAAGATAGAAAACATTACGAAGAAGTAATGAATGAAATTAAGCCAAAAATTGATGAAATGACTGAAGAAAATGTTATGGAAGTTATGAAATTAATAAGAAACGCAAAACATTACTTAACTTCTGAAAAAGAATTGCAACATATCTTTAAACAAAAATGTGAAGAATTAAATTTAGTTTGGAATAAAGAATCTAAAAAGTATGAAAAGAAAGTAGAAGAGGTTAAAGATGAACCAAAAGAAATATCTAATAACACCGAGTCTACTAAATAGTTGGAAATATGCAATAAGTTCCAAGAACGAATATGGTAACCTAGAGGACTTTAAAAAAGTTCTCTTAAGAGAACCATTAGAAGAAACTGAAGCAATCAAGTTAGGATTTCAATTTGAAGATTTTATGATAAAAAATTATGAACCTACAAAGAATGGCTGTTATCAAGTAAAACTTTCAAAGACAATAACTACTAAAACAGGTACTTATGTATTGTATGGAAGACTAGATTGCTTGAAAGCAGGAAAAATAATTGATTACAAGCACAAAGGTTCATACGATGTTGGCGACTTTGAAGATTCATATCAACATCCTATATATTTTGAGTTATGTCCTGAATCAAACGAATTTGAATATTTAATTTGTAATAACTACAGGGAAGGTAAAGAATTAGAAGATTTAAATATCTATCATGAAGTTTACTTACGAGAAGATATAACTATGGATATTAGACAAGAGATTGATTATTTCATTAATTGGCTAAAGACAGTTGATTTATACAATTTGTATTTAAAAAATTGGGAAAGTATTTATTAAGGAAGTAGAAAAGAGGAAGAAGAATGAAAGTTAAATTATTAGATACATCAAATAAAGGTCTAAAAGAAGAGATAGGAAAAAAATTTAATTGTTTAAGATTAAATGGCTGGTTAGAACTTGAAGATTTAAAAACACCAGGATATGGAATTACAACAAGTACTATTGAAAAAACAGAAAAAGTAAAAACAATTGGTGGAAGAAAAATGATAATTGTATTTACTAAAAATTCCAATTACGAACTAGAAGTTTTAGAAGAGGAAAAATGACATATACACACAGTAAAGAGGAGTTAAAAAACGAACTTAATTTTATAAAGAATTGTATTATCGATTTAAAGAAAATAAAGCAATGGACTTATGAAGAAAAGAAAATGTTTTATGAACTATTAGAACGTAAGAAAAGTTTGGAAGTGAAGATACGTGGGAATAGATTTGCTAAATGAATTAAATCAAAAATGTAGAGAGTTAGATGTACAAGTTTCTAATTTAAAAGTTACAGGAAGCGCCCTTGCCAAAGCGGAAAGAGAATACAAAGTGAAGTTAATGCAAGAGTGTTTAAAACTTAAAGAAGAAAAAATGCCCGTAACTTTAATTGACAAAATTTGTTATGGAATAGAAGAAGTTGCAAATTTACGAGAACAAAGAGATTATGCAGAAGCAATTTACAAAGCAAATCAAGAAAGCATTAATTCAATAAAACTACAAATTAGAATTTTACAAAGTCAAATTGATAAAGAATGGGGATTGGCGAAAGGACAATAGAAGGGAGAGAAAAAGACAAATGAATTATGAAGAAAAACATTCAAGGGGAAATATAACGTCGGAATGTCGGAAAGAAGCATATGAACAAGTAGATAAAAAGAAAAGATGGAATCAAATATTAGAAGATATGTGTGAACATAAAGACACTTATATGACTGCCAAGCAAATATCCGATAATCTATTTAAAAAACATCTAATACCTACAAATGAAAGAAATTTTGTTGCACCAAGATTAACCGAATTAAAAAGAATGGGAAAAGTAGAAACAGGAACAAAAAAAGTGCGTTGTGAGTGGACAGGAAAAATGGTAACCCCATATAGGATTATTATATGAAGAATGCAAAGAGAATTATAGTAGGATTAATAGTATTTTGTATAGCAATGATTATCTTTTGTATAACAGTAAATTTCTTTAAAGAAAAAGAATATAAGTACATGAATTTTGACAATGAATGGGGAGTAAGTAGCAAGTGTTATCTTGATGAAGACCAATTTGCAGTTTGTAAATTTGAAGAAGAGTTAATAATAGTGAGGCAGTTTTATGAAGTATGAAAAGAAGATAAAAATAGAATTATATAACGATCATTTTGAAAATGCTAAAAGATATAACATCCCCCATGCACAATTGATTATTGCAGATATTCCTTACAATCTAGGAAATAATGCATATGCAAGTAATCCTATGTGGTATAAAGGTGGAGATAATAAAAATGGCGAAAGTAAATTAGCAGGTAAATCCTTCTTTGATACAGACAACGATTTTAAAATAAATAACTTCTTTGATTTTTGTACTAGATACTTAAATAAGGAACCTAAAAAAGCAGGAGAGCGGGGAAAAAGCAGTAATGCTCCTGCAATGATTATCTTCTGTGCTTTTGAACAAATACCTATGGTAATAGAGCAAGGTAAAAAACACGGGTTGTTAAAAAGTTATCCTTTAGTGTTTGTAAAAAACTATTCTGCTCAAGTTTTAAAAGCAAATATGAAAATAGTAGGTGCTACAGAATATGCAGTAGTTCTTTATAGAGATAAGTTACCTAAATTTAGAAATAATGGAAAAATGATTTTTAATTGGTTTGAATGGAAGAGAGATTCTTCTAAGGAATATCCAAAAATTCATCCAACTCAAAAACCAATATCACTTTTAAAACAATTAATAGAAATATTTACTGATGAGGGAGATGTAGTAATAGATCCAGTAGCAGGAAGTGGTTCTACATTAAGAGCTTGTGTCGAAATGAATCGAAGTTGTTATGGATTTGAAATAAAGAAAGACTTCTACAACAAAGCCCAAAATGAAATGTTAAAAGATATTAAAGTACAAAGTACAATATTTGATTATTTAAAATAGTTCAAGAATATAGGAGAGAATATGAAAAAAGCAAAGATACCACTCTCCCGTAAGGGAGGAAAGGTTAAAATAATACTATTAATACTACTAACAGTAGTTACAGGGGATTTAAAATCAAATGATCTTTATTTAACAAAAGATATTAATCACACAAATACATTAGTAAAATTAAGTTCTTATAATAAGCAAGCAACACAGAAGTCTACTAAAAAGAAAACAACTACTAAAACAAAGACGACTATTAAAAATACCAAAGGAAAAAGTATTGTGAGTTATGCAATACAGTTCAATGGGAATCCATACTTACATGGTGGGACAAGCCTTACAAATGGAGCAGATTGTAGTGGATTCACACAAAGTGTCTACAAACATTATGGAAAGTCTTTACCTAGAACAGTGTTAGCACAATCTAAAGTAGGAGTTAGAGTTTCATTTAGTAATTTACAACTTGGTGATCTAGTATTCTATTCAAATGGTGGAAATACACCTACACACGTTGCAATATACATAGGAAATGGAAAGATAATCCATGCTAGTACACCACAAGGTGGAATCAAAATAAGTCCAGTGAACATTATGAAAAAAGTTGTAGCAAGAAGAATTAAGTTATAGGAGGAATTTATGATAAAAAAAGTATTTTTAGCTATAGTGAAAGTGTTTAAAGAAGATCCAATAAATTTTATACTTTCTTTGGCTATGTTAGAGTTTATAGCTTATTTAATATTAATACTAGTGATTTTTGCCTTTATATAAAAAATATGCCGCCAAACTAATAGTGTTTTTGTTTAAAAATATTCATATACTTCCTTTTTATATCTTTTGGTGGAGGTGGCGGCCCACTATTATTATTAGAAAGATTAGTGCATTAGTTATGTATGATGACAAAATTAGTGAAAAATATAAACCTAAAAAATATGAAATAGTAGAAAGGGTTGAGGATTAAATGAAAGCGAAAGATATGTTTGAAGAGTTGGAATATAGTTGGAAAGAAACACAAGGGTATATTGAATATACAAAATATCATTATAAACATTGGATATTTAGGTCAAAACAAATAATAACCTTTTATAAAAGCATTAAATATATAGATATATTTGATGAAAATTTAATTGCAATAAATACGGAATTATTACAAGCCATAAATAAACAAGTAGAGGAGTTGGGATGGAATGACAAATAAAATAAAAGTAATAGATTTATTAAATTTGATAGCAAATAAAGAGAAAATGCCAAAAAAAATAAAATATAGAAAAAATATTTATATATATAATACCCAATATGAAATTTATTATTTAGAAAATAGAGATGTATGTGGATTACATTCATTATTTAATGTATTGTGTACTGATGGAGATTTAAATGATGAAGTAGAAATCATAGATGAAATAGAAAAGCCTAAAGAGATAAAAGAAGTATTTGATTGGTTAGAAGAAAATATGAACAAACAGCATTTATTTGATTTAAAAATTGAAGATAGAAACCAAATAACAGCATATTTCAAAGGAACAAACGATAGATTTTGTCAATTCTATATAAATCCTATTATGGAACTTATTAGAGAGGAAAAAGAATATGAATAAAGTAATACTAAAAGGTAGAATCACTCAAGACTTAGAACTAAGAACTACAATAAACAATAAGTCAGTAGTTCGATTCACATTGGCAGTAAACGAAGGATACGGAGATAATAAAAGAACAAATTTTATTAATTGTGAAGTATGGAATGGAAAAGCAGAAAATTTAGCTAAATATTGTGAAAAAGGGAGTCTGTTATTGCTAGAAGGAAGAATAAGAGTAGAATCCTATGATGATCCGGAAGGAAACAGGAGATATATTATAAAAGTAGTAGCGGAAAACATAGAGTTCTTAGGAAGTAAGAAAGGTTCTGTAGAAAATACTGCAGAATCAACAGAGAATGCTGCAGAAGAAAAAGAAGATCCATTTGCTGATTTCGGAGAAGAAATAGAACTAAGTGATGAGGATTTACCTTTCTAATGAATATAAAAGATAAAATAATAGAAATTAGTAAGCTGCTTGATGAGTTAGACGCATACGATAAAGAACTTTCGACCTTAATTAGCGAAGACGATAAAAAATTGTCAGATTTATATCATTTTCTTGAATTGATGACATTAGACAGCAAAAAATGTTATAGATATTGTAAAGAACTAAAAAATGTTCTTAAAGACAGAAGAAAACATAAAAGAGATAAAGCATTACTGACTAGCTTAGAACAACAAAAACAAAAGTTAATAAATGGAAAAGATAATCATCAATTGTTATTAAGCAGTATTAGCAAAGTTGATAAATACCAAGTATCAATAGAAAAAACTAATGTTTATACAAAAGAAGAATTAATAGAAAAGATAGGAGAGTGAGTGCATGGAACTAAAAAGTAATTTAAATTATGGTGATTATGAATTACTAAAACAAAAATGTGACATTCTTCCTTTTAAAATGGATATTCGATTTAATATAGAAGATGTTGCCATATTAGGGTATATATGGTGTGAAAGTATAGCACTATTTCCAGATAAAAACAGATATGTATATGTTATTGAAGGAAAAATAGAAGATTCACCACAAAAGTTAAAAAATGTGTTCAATTTATTAAATGGTCCACTAGAAATTAGTATTGATAGAGTTAAATATTATTGTGGTAATCATTAACTAACTAAATGGAGTAATGAAAACATAATATATAAATTTAAGCTAATTTCCTATAGGTCGTTTAGTTAAAACAAATTTCCCAATTATAAGAAGAAAGGATGAATAGTATGATAACAGGACAAGAACTTACAATAAGAAGTGCTAAGAATAATATAAAACAATTAGAAAATGAATTAGATGTATATTTAACTCAAAAGAATATTAATTATCTAAAAACACAACCTAAAGCAATGCAAATAAAAGATATAGTGGTAGATAGTTCTCATACAAACTTTGATAGTTTCTTAAATTATGTTTCTAAAGATGAAGAATATGATTCAAAAATATATGGATTACTTGCTTCTATTTATTCTTATAAAAGTTATATAGCAAAAGAAATACAACGTATGAGTGAATATGATGAAATAGGCTATATAATTTACTTAAAAGAAGAAGAAAAGAAAAGTTGGCGAGAGATAGATAAAATACTTCATCATGGAGAAGATTATTCTAGAATAAAGTATTATAGATATAAAAAAATGACTAAAAATACATAGTCATTTTTATTTTTATGTAGTATAATCAAATTTAGAGATACACTGGTATGTTAGGTGTTTTAACCTCAGTCCATTTTTTAAGAAATTATTATAATTGGAAGGAGGTGGTCCTATGGAAGGAATTTATGGAGTTTTTAATAGCTCTAATAGTAATTTTAGTCTTAATAGACAAGATTACAGGTTCTAGAAAGAAAGGCTAAAAGAAGACACCTACTCAACTGAGATAGGTGTCTTCCCATCTAAGAAATTGGACTGAGAAGCACCTAACTGACAAAATCAAGTGTATCTCTTTTTATGTCCTAAAATATATTATGCGGAATAAAACATAATATATTCTATTAAAGAAAGGAGGAAATAAATTGAATATTTTCTTCCTATTCCTATTATAACATTTTTATACATAAATTCAAGAACTAAAGAAAAGTTTGTTTACATATAAAAAGTATCTTTATTATACTTATAAAAAAATGCTTGTCAAGTGCAATTGATACGGTTTGATACGGTTTTAATATGTTAAAATGTTAATATGAGATAGTTAGACATATCTCATAGCTAGTAAGTCACTAGTTTCACCTAATAATCAAATCTATCTGTGAAAGGTAGGCACTATCTTATAGGTAGTGTACTGATGATAAGAAATGATACTTAGGAAGTAAGAGAGTGAAAACTAAGCGATAAAGTAATATCATTGGTACAGTATCAATAAGATACAATACCCAGTTCTTTATGAATGGTTGGGTCTATCGCTATAAGCGAGAGAACTTAGAAATAGGTTCTTTTTATGTATCAAAATGAAAAATGTTGCATATAATAAAATATGTGTTGACACATATTATTCGATATGATATATTATATACAGGAGGAGAGAGAATGACAGTCGTCAAAATTGTGATAAAAGCCCTCCAAAAGGATGGTTGGGTTCTAGTAAGTCAAAAGGGCTCTCATATGAAATTTAAAAAAGAGAACAAAACTTGCATAGTACCTAACCACAAAGGTGATATCCCCAAAGGGACTTTATCACAAATAGTTAAAACAACAGGAATTAAAATATAGTTCCTGTTGTAATAAACTATTGAACGACTGAGAAAAGAATGGTGATACTATGAAAAAATATTTTTATCCAGCAATTTTTTCAAAAGAAGGAAAAGCATATAATGTTAAATTTGTAGACTTTGATGATATTTTCACTTTTGGAGAAGGTTTTGATGACGCATATTATATGGCACAAGATGCTTTATATAATATGTTACCAGAGTATAAAGATAATCTTCCAAAACCAACATTTAATTATATGAATATAAAAGTTGGAAAAGATGAATTTATAACTATGGTAGAATTAGACCCTGTTGAACATGAAAGAAAAATATCATCAAGAACAGTGAAAACAACTGTAACTATGCCAGAATGGTTGAAAAATCTTGCTGATACTAAAGGAATTAATTTTTCAAAAGTGTTACAAGATGGAATAAAGGATGAGTTAAATTTATTGTAAAAAATTAATTTTTGTGTTAATTTAATTATGACGACTGCCGTTTCTATAACGGGTAAGAACCTAAATAAACATAGGTTCTTTTTTTATTCTTGATTACAAAACTAGGCAAATATATTACAAATGAAACCTAAGATTCTTTTTTTGTATATGCTTTGGACATAAAAGCACCTCCTTTCTAAAAGTCCTAGTATGTTGTAATCAAAAATAAGAAAGAAAGGAAGGTAAATATGGAACAAGTAATAAACTATAAAGTATATGGCTTAAGTGAAATAGGATGGAAATCAATAGCAACTTTATATGATGAAGAACTAATAAGACCATTAATAGATAGTTTAGAAGATTATAGTCGAGTAATGGTAATAACTTATGATTATATAAATTCAAAAGATGATTTCTATTTAATAGAAGATATAGAAAAAAATGTGAGGAGGAGAAAGAAATGAATAAAGAAAAATTAATGAAAGTTTTTGATGAATGTAATCGTTTGAGAATGGGAATAAGAATTGAATTAGAAATGCCAAATCAAGAAGATACAGAAATTATAATAAATACTTATAGATCATTAAATACAAAACGCAATTATTATATTAAAACTTATGATAATAATTTGGTACATAAAAATAATAATAAAATAAGAATAATAGATGCAAAGCCTATTCAAATAAAAAGAGAAGTAAAACGAATCACATTATGGGAGGATATGTAAAAATGAAAGAAAAAT
>CAZIDI010000026.1:0-13340 GCA_964537805.1 uncultured Muribaculaceae bacterium
AAAAAAACAACTGCCTTTCTAGCAATCGTTTTCATTATTCTTCATTATTTGTTTCTCCTGCTTCTGCACTTTCATTATAGTCTCCAATAACAAATGAATTTTCGTCTAAGATACTCTCTTGTTTTTCTTCTCTAGCACTTTCTTCAATATGATCTTCTGTTAATGTTTCTTCTATAGGAAGTTCTTCCATAACACTATCAGTATCTACTATTTCTTCTAAAGGTTCTTCTTGAGATCTTACTTCTTCAAAAATAACAGGTTCTTCTTTTCCATATGCAGCATTTACATCCATAGTTCCTAAAGATATTTCAATTTCATCGTAAATTTCACTAGGTGTCTGGCTATATTTCTGACGATGCTTAATGTTCTTAACCGCTGCATCTAAATCTTTTAATTTCTGTTTATCATTTTCTATAGCTAAAACATCTTTAGCATTACTAACATTCTCAAGTAAAAATTCCATTTCTCTAATTTCTTGTTCTTTAGCAGAAATTTCATTTTCACATTTTTTGATATTTTCGTTTTCAAGTACATATGCCTTGTTTACTAATGCTTTTTGATCCTTTTTATAATGTTCAATTATTTTTTCAACATCTTCTAATTCCTTTTTCTTACGATCAAAAGCAGCGGATAAAATAGCACGTCTTTTTGGAGTTTTATCATCATTTTCTGTTTCAATAATAATTTTGTATTCCCCAAGTTCTTCTTGTAATTGACTATAAGTATTAATCGTATTATTTAGATGATTTAGTAAGTCTTTAAATTGTTGATTATCTATTTCAGAAATTTCTTTCTTAGATGATGCAATTTTTTCTTCTAAATCCTTTATTTCTGATTTTAAGAATTCAATTCTTTCTTCTATTACTTCGGTATCTCCGCTTGAATAATTCTTTGTATCAATTAAAGAGGCAAACTCATCTCTAGCAGTGGTAGCACTTTCTTCTTCTTCTTGTAACATAGCAGTAAGTTCATTACTACTAGGAATATCCATATAAGGTTTTGACTTTACAATCGTAACTAATTCTTGTATTTTAGAAAGGCCACTTTCTTTTTCATTATTAACAATAAGTTCTTTTGCTTCATTAGCTATAATTGCAGGATCTGTAATAATTTCCAATCTTCTTTTTTCTAAATCAGAAATTTTCTTTTGCAACTCTTGCATTTTCTTATCATCATTTTCTTTTAATTCATCATCTAGATAAGAAGATTGACCTCCAAGATTTGCTTTTGTTTCAGCAAGCCTTGCTTTATCATCTTCCAATTTTTCATTCATTTCTTCCATTGCTTGATTTAAATAATTCAAACTATCTAATGTTTCTTTGTCTTTCTTTTCAAATTCTACTAAATCATCATTAAGTGTTGCAATCTTTTCATTTTCACTTGTTAAAATTTCTTCATAATAAGATTTTGTAGAGGCTTCTGCAATAGTACTTAAGCGATTCTTTAATTCTTCTATATATTCATTACTTAATTGAATTTCTTCTTTTAATTTAGCAATATGTTCGTGAATACTTGCTTCATCACTTACAACAGAATCAATCTCTTTTTGTAATTTTTTAATGGTTTTTTCTTGCTTTCTAATTTTTGCCTCTAAACTTACTTTAATATTTTCATCTACTTGTTTTTCACTGATTTTAAAATATTTGTCTCCATCTCTTGATTCACGTAAAGAAACAAGTTCTTCTTTTAACTCATCAATTTCTATTTCTGCTTCTTTTAGTTCTGCTTTTAAAGTATCGGCATTTGCTGTTGATTCTGCCATTTCCACTAAAAGATCAATTTTTTTTAGTATTCCCGTTTGCATACTTAAGCACTCCCTTTATTCTTTTACTATTAACATTCTAACATAAGCAAAATCAATTTGCAACTAAGTTAAAACGTTTTTTATTCAAAAAATTAAAATAAAAAAAAGAAAGTCTATTTTTCTAAGACTTCCATTACTTTTGGCACCAATTGTTTTTTTCTGGATAATAAATTTTTGACAAAGTACCCTTGACAAAATTCCTCTTCGTCAAATACATCTTTTACTAAATTTTCGCTCTTGCGATCATAAAAAACATAAGAACCATTTTTTTCAATATCTGTAATTAAAGTAATCACAATATCAAATTTACCACTGGCTAAATCATCAATTTTATTTACGAAATTGTCCATATCAGAAGCAATGTCTTCATAATCCATCGTAAATATTTGGCTAATGCCTACAAATTTATTGTTAACACTAAAGCTTTTAATGTCTTCTTCTAATAAGTCTTCGCACTTTTTTCCTTTGATTGAAAAACCTGCCTTTACCATTTCATGTCCATAAGCGATAATATCCACTTTTGCAAGTTTAGCAAGTTCTTTAACAACTTTTCGATCTATATCAGTAGTAGTAACGGATTTTAAAAGTAATGTATCGGAAAGGATTGCAGATAGCATAAGCCCAGCCATTTCTTTTGGTATTTTAATACCATTTTCAAAATACATATGATAAATAATAGTACAAGTAGATCCTACTGGCATACTACGAAAATTGATAGGTACTGTAGTACCTACATTTAATAAATTATGGTGGTCAATTATTTCATCAATTATAGCTTCCTCAATGCCATCTACACTTTGATTAAAACCATTATGGTCTACTAAAATGACATGCAATTTTTCATATTGATTCATATTGTCTGTTTTAAGGAGTCCTAAACATTTTCCCATTTTATTCACAATTGGATAATTGCTATAACCTAATTTCTCACACAACTCTAAAAAATCAGTACGATAATCTAAAGAATTTACGGTTACAGGATCAACATCTGTTAATATCGTAGAACAATAATTCGATAAAATTAAATGATTAGCAACGTGAAAAGTGTCCATAGAAGTTCTTATAATACTTACTTTATTTTCTTTGGCTTTCTTTAAAAGTTCACTATCAATTTCATGACCTCCGGTAATGATAATTAATTGTACTTTAGAATCAATTGCATATTCTAAAACTTTATAGCGATCGCCCACTACCATAATATTATTTTCATTTAAATTCACATTTTCAATAATTGTCTTACTTTGATAAGTTGCAGTAAAAATTTTTCCTTGAATTTCTTTACGAAACTTTAGCAATATCTCTGCATTCAACACTTTTACAATATTATCTAAACTTGTATTTAATTTATCCTTTTCACCATTAATCCATTGCTTAGCCAGTTCTTTTAAAGTAACAAGTCCTTTTAATTTTTTATTTTCATCCACTATGCAAAGGCCTGTTTCTTCTTCTTGTTGCATAAGTAAAAAAGTATCTTGTATAGAAGAAGATGCATCAATAATAGCATTTTTATTGTATTTCATATTTCGTACTTGTACTTTTACATCATTTAAATATTCTGGTTCTTTTACCTCAAAATAATTCAAAACAAACTTTGTTTCATTGTTAATATGTCCTAGAACCTTAGGTACCGTATTATAGCCTAATGCATTTTTTAAATACGATAAAGTAATACTTGCACATACACTATCAGTATCTGGTTTTTGATGTCCAAAAATATAAGTTTTTTCCATAACTACACTTCCTTTTTATTCTTTTTACTAAAAACAGTTAAATGTCGAATACGCCTACTTATATCTTGTTCTAAAGAGGTAGGCGTTTCAAATAGTTCTAATTCTTGTAAGGCATTTCGCATTTTTGTACATACGCTTCTTTCTGTCATTGAAACATTAAAGCGAGATATATTTAAAATAGATGCTACTTCTTTCTGCTGCATAGGTTCATTTCCACCAAAACCATAACGTAATTCAATAATTTTTCGATCTTTTTCTTTTAAAGAAAATAATAAATTCCAAATCGTTTCATGCAATTCTTTATCTAAAATATCCTTAATAAAATCTTTCGTAGTATCTTCCATTTTATCTTCTAAAGTTAGTTCTCCATCATCATTATTTACTCGTAAAACACTATTTAAACTAATATCATTTTTTTTCTTTTGATTGCTTCTTAAAAAAAGTAATATTTCGTTTTCAATACAACTATTAGCATAAGGGAAAAATTTTCCTTTTGTTTTTTCAAAAGTATCTATACTTTTAATTAATCCTATTGTTCCTATGGGAACCAATTCTTCAAACTCATACGAAGTATTTTGAAAATTATAGGCTATTTGAAATACATGCCTCATATTATGCTCTATTAGTTTTTCCCTTGCTAATACAGAACCAAGTTTCACTTCTTTATAATAATGTTCAAATTCTTCTTCTGTTAGAGGATTAGGTAAATTCTTATAACCATTATTAGAATATATCATTTTATCACTGCCTTTTTCTAAACTTTTGTTAGTATACCATAATTTGCTATTTTTACAAGTTTTTATTCACTTTTCATTTCAAATAAAACATTCCTTAGTTCCATTGCTCTTTCAAAATCAAGCCTCTTGGCGGCTTCTTTCATTTCTTCTTCAATTCGAAGCATTAATTTTTCTTTGTCTTTCTTGCTCATTTTTACTTCTTCTTTTTTATCTTCTGCTACTTCATTACTAATCACTTCTTTAATTTCTTTTTCAATCGTTTTTGGAGTAATACCGTGTTCTTGATTGTAAGCCTCTTGAATTTTTCTACGCCTTTCCGTTTCTTTTATAGCCAAATCCATTGCTTCACTTATAATATCTGCATACATAATAACGTGGCCATTGGCATTTCTAGCAGCCCTACCAATCGTTTGAATTAAACTTCTACTACTACGTAAGAAACCTTGTTTGTCGGCATCTAAAATACAAATCAAACTCACTTCTGGAATATCAAGTCCTTCACGTAATAGATTGATTCCTACAACACAATCATAGACACCCATTCTTAATTCTTGAATAATTTTAAGTCTTTCTAGTGTTTTAATCTCACTATGTAAATAAGCAACTTTGATATTCATCTCTTTTAAGTAATTAGTTAGCTCTTCACTCATTCGAATCGTAAGTGTTGTAATTAAAACTCTTTCATTTTTTTCTTTTCGTAGGTTAATTTCATTGATAATATCATCGATTTGACCATTCGTTGATTTTACTTCAATCGTTGGATCAAGTAAACCAGTTGGGCGAATGATTTGTTCCACAAAAGACCCATTTGTCCGTTCAAGTTCATAATCTCCCGGTGTTGCAGAAACATAAATGGCTTGGTTAATTTTACTTTCAAATTCTTCATAATTTAAGGGACGATTATCTAAAGCACTAGGAAGACGAAATCCATAATCTACTAAAGTTTGCTTACGCATTCTATCTCCATTGTACATTCCTCGTACTTGAGGAAGAGTTACGTGTGATTCATCTACAACAAGCAAAAAATCTTTAGGAAAGAAATCAATTAAACAAGTCGGCGTTTCTCCTTCTTCCCTTAAAGCAAGATGTCTAGAGTAATTTTCCACTCCACTACAAAATCCGGTTTCTTTAAGCATTTCAATATCATATAATGTTCTTTCACGAAGTCGCTGTTCTTCTAATAATTTATTCTGACTTTTTAATTCTTCTAAACGTTTTTCTAACTCTGCTTCAATTCTTTTAATAGCTTCCTTCATTTTCTCATCACTAGTTACAAAGTGACTGGCTGGTGAAATGGTTATTGTTTTTTTATTTTGCACAATAGCTCCCGTTACTGGATCAAAACTATAAATACGCTCTACTTCATCTCCAAAAAGTTCAATACGAATTCCATTTTGGTGTTCATTAACAGGAACAATATCAATAATATCTCCGCGTACTCTAAAGGTGCCTCTATGGAAATCCATATCACTTCTTTCATATGTCATATCCACAAGTTTATTGATAATGGTATTACGACTTATGGTATCTCCAATCGTTAAAATAAGCATTTTATTGATGTATTCTTCTTTTTCTCCAATTCCATAAATACAAGAAACACTAGAAACGACAATCGTATCAGGGTTATTAATTAAAGAGGAAGTTGCAGAGTGACGAAGTTCATCAATCTCATCATTAATAGAAGAATCTTTTTCAATATAAGTATCACTTGATGGAACATAGGCTTCTGGTTGGTAATAATCATAATAGGAAACAAAATACTCTACATGATTATTTGGAAATAACTCTTTTAATTCGGCGTATAACTGCCCAGCAAGTGTTTTATTGTGAGCAAGTACAAGGGTGGGTTTATTTACTTCTTTAATGACATTAGCAATGGTAAATGTCTTACCCGTTCCTGTTGCTCCAAGTAAAACTTGTTCTTTTTTACCCTCTTTAATTCCTTCTACAAGTTCTTTTATGGCTTGTGGTTGGTCTCCACTGGGTTTATATTTACTTACTAATTCAAACATCTTGTTACCTCCTTACTATGATTATAGTTAACTTAAAATTCGTTTCCATTATGGACAAAGCTTCACTTTTTGACTGAGAACGAATAAAAGTTACAAAATTTATTTTTACATTAATATGTTTAGCCCATTTCGATGGTTTTAGGCCAATTTTTAAGGATTAAAAAATACCAAATTTAAATAACAAAAATTTTAACAATTAACGTAATAGGAAACAAAGTATTCAATATGATTATTTGAAAATAACTCTTTTAATTCGGAATATCAAGAATTTCCAATATCATAAACAACACAATAAGTACATTATATATCAATATAGGTAAATATAAATGGTATTGTCACATGTCAAGATAATTATTTAGTATCATTTTTTAATAAAGTCAGCCTTTTTTCTGATTCTTTTAAAATATCTATTTCTTGCTCATAAGCTTTAAATCTACCATTTGATATTCATTAAATTCAATTTCTAAATAAGAAAGATTTTTACGTATAGCTTGCAAAGAAACATCCTTAAATTTATTTAATTGGTATTCTCTATAAGCTCTTAAATAAGAAAAGCGAGCATCTTTAGAAAAACAAATTGGTTTATTCAATGGAGTACAAAATATAAATGGAGCCTCTATACTTAACTCTTCTTTAGTCTTTTTCAATTTCTCAAATATATACCATTCTAATCTCAAATTATTTTTATAGGCATTACTTATTTTATTAAATACATTTAATTCAAAATTATTTGAAAAAACTAGTTTTTTATTGTTCTCTTTATTATTTAGATTCAAAGAAATTTTGGAGTTAATTTCTATAAGCCCTTGTTTTATATTTGGATTGGTTATTAATTTACAAGCATTATGAATAACTTCTATATCTTTACTAGTAATACTTAAATAAGGTATATCAAAATCTTTATTCAGTACATAGCCACCATAAGGTCCTTTTAGAGTATCTATATAAATCCCTGCGTATTCTAGTTCTTCTTTATATTTTCTTATCATTCTTTCAGATACTTCTATTTTTTCTGCTACTATATTTTCTACCATTTTGAAGTAGTTGTAACATAAGTAATGTATTAGATAATTTAGACATTAGTATCATCTCCTGTATCCATTATAACACTATCATATAGTCTGAGTTCATCTTATCGTAGCAGAAAATACAGGAAATGTTCATTACTACTTCTTTAAATAAATGAGCATAATTATGTTTAATAACTGATTTTAAATAAACTTACTCGACTATTTTGAAGTAATTTACTTATTTTTTTATCAATACAGGTGTTCCTTCATCTACGTAATCATAAACCTTCATGACAGCATCATGGGGCATATTCACACAGCCATGAGAACCATTAGTTAAATATGTATTCCCACCAAAATCCCAACTATTACGCCATCCATGATTTGGCTCTATTCCATTGTCACAATAATGATATTCTGCATCATGAAGGCCTTCATTTTTATTAAATTTCATCATTACATCCACATATGATTCATATCCAGCTCCTTTTAAATAACGATTATGGGTAATGTTATATATTGAAAACAATCCTTCATAGGTTGGTGTAGATGGTTTCCCTGTAATAACTGGAGTTTCTAAAATCACTTCATTATTTTCATATAATTTTAATTCTTGATTACTAATATCTACAACTACAAAAGTTCCAGTTAATTCTTCTAAAGAAGTTTTGGCAACATAGCCAATATAATCTGCAGTTTGCACTAAATAATTGTCTTCATTTTCTTCATAAATCTCTAAGCATTCTAAACGAGGAATGATAGCACTTTCTTCCCCTCCGCTTTTACTTACTTCTTTAGGAATTGTAATTTCAATATCAGCAGTAGCATAGCAAACTTTTTTGATATCACCATTTACTTGATAAGTTATTGTTTTACTAACATAATCACCACTTACATAGCACTCTTCACCATAATAAAGAACTTTATACCATCCATTAGAAAGTTCTTCAACCATTTCTAAAGTTTGTCCTTCTACTAACTTTCCAACCAAATTTCCATCAATTGGAGCTTTTCTAATATTTACATTTGTAGTTGCTATAACACTAGGAATTTCTTTAAATAACTTTGTTTCTTCTATTGTTTTTGAAATTGGTTGACTACTTGCTTCCATTGATGCTAAAGTTGTCTGCATTTTTAATTTCTGTATTTCCATATGATTTTCTTGTTCTATCAAGTATTCAAAATAATCATTTGTTATACCTTTAGTATTTTCGTTATAACTACAACCACTAGTTAATGCAGTTGTTGCAACAGCTAATTGCATTAAATTTGCATACAACAAAACCTTTTTACTCACATATTTCATAATATTCATCTCTTTCTATAAACATCCAGTTACCTTTTTTAAGCGAACCTTTTGTATTATAGCATAAGTAATAAGAAATGCAAACACTATTTTTCCCTAATAAGTTAAAAACGCTAATAAGTTAAAAAGAGAGTTGTGTGCACTCTCTTATAAATTATTCATAAATTCATCTACCAAGGGAATCCTTATATCTAAAAATTCTTCGATTTGAGATAAATCATAACCTGGAATATCTTCTCCCCACTTTTCCTTTTCCTTTTCAAATGCTTCTTTTGAAATCGAATTTTCAAACTTTTGAAACTCACTTAAGATATTTTCTTTTGTCAAAACATCTTTTCTTAATTCAAAATAACGTGTTTTAATTTCTTCAGGAAAATTTTTTACTAATCGTTTCCATAAATTAGAACTAGATGCTATATCCATTAAGGTATAATCAAAAGTAGTTGTTCCAGCATAGTGTGTTCCCCAAGATGTATCTAAATCATATAAAGTAGGATACCAAACATTCCCATCGTACGTTACCATTAACATATTTTTTCCAGTGTTATCTAAAAGCTCTGCAAATTCTAACATTATATAATAATGTATCGCTGAATCTAAATCCAAATAATTTGAAAATTCATTTCTAAAAATTTCATCTGTACTATTTTTAACAAACCCCACCATACGATTAAATTTTTTAAGAGTTTCTTGATTCTCTTTTCCTACTTCTACACTCCAATCATTAAAGGTGGCCAAACTATAAAACATACTTCCTTTTTCCCAACCCTCATTAGCAAGAACGATGTGATTTTCGTTTTCTTCATCCATAGCAAACATCCAAGCATCTTTCGGAATATTCCAAGTGTATAGTCCTAAAAATTCTCCATTGCTATACACTTCGATGGGAAAACCATCAATTACTCCATTATTGGGTGTATCCATAAATAAATTATATTTTTCTTGTATAGAACTTGCAATCCTAGCCGTTACAATATTTCTTGCTTGCGTTTTATCAATCCAATTGGCTTTTAAACAATACTTACTAGTACTTCCGAATCCAACATCAACATTCATTTTATTTTCATAATTTTCATCTTCATATAAAGTAATCGTATAATTCTTTTTTTCATAAGCAAGACTAGTTGTCCCTTGTATTTTTATTTTCACGCTAGATACAAAACTTAAATTTTCACTATTATAGGTAAGGGTAATATTACGAACATCTGTTTTTGAGTTCATTTCAGAAATATCACCCTCAAAATAGACTTTAGGAAGTTCTTTTATAACAGACTCTTCTGGTTCATTTTCTGTTTTGTATATCTCTTTTTCAGGTTTAGAAAAAACAAAAAGTAAACCAACTGTGATAATAAAGCATGAGCATAATAACCATACTTCTATTATAAACTTTAATTTTTCCTTTTTACTCTCTTTTCTCATAAGCCCTCTCTATCTTGTTCTATTATTTTCAATAATTTCTAAAACTCTAAATTTGGCATAACTAATCGTAGAATCTTCATTAAATATTTTAGTATCATCTGAAAATCTATGTTCCAAATCAATTTTATATTCTTTAAAATTTTTAAACCTACTACTCTTATAGTCTACCATATCTTCTGTTAAATTACGAAACTTAATTTCTTCTTCATTTACACATTCAAAAATAATTTATTTCTTTTTATTCTAAGAATATAACTATATTTTTAGTATTTGCCAATTTACTTGCATAATATAAATTATATCGGTCTCCCTAAATTATTTTCATTTGGCTCTTCTAAATATAATTTACTATAAAATGCAATTAATGGAAAAATGGAAAAAATAATCGGAAAAGCATAACGACCATGATAATCCATGGCAGGCCCTGCCAAGCAAGAAAGAAAAGTTAAAAAAAGAGGAAGCATTGGTAAAATCTCTTTTTTCTTTCGAATGATAATTGTAATTAGTATAAAAAATAAACATATATAATAACCTGGATCATCTAAATATTTAATAATGGGTATTTTTTCATACGTATTTATTATTATTTTCAATAAACCTTGCGCTGGTTTTAAAGTTTCTATTTCATAAAAAGAAACACATGAATAATAATTTTTATTATCCATTAAATCTAAAAAAATATATGTTGTTTTCTCAAAAGGATAATAAAGTTGATAAGTTGTATTAATAAAAGATTCAATATAGGTGTCTGGATGTCTAAAAAATCACATTTCCTTCCTGTCCGCTATAAAGATATATATTTTCTGTTAAGTAATTGCAATTATTTAAAGAACCAGAATTAAACAAGTTAGTAGAACATCCATTTTCTATTTCTTGATATGTTAATAATCTTGCAGCTTTTCCACTATAATCTGCTGTAGTAATTTTAGTGCCCGTATAAGTCAATACATCTCGATTTGTAGTAGTTAAACTAACATTTTTCCATTGTGCTGTTGATGGTAATTGTTCAATAGCTAGGTTAGGATTTTTATCACTAGCATTACTATAAGCAACCTCTCCAGTAGAAGTACTAACACCATTTAATACGTTGTTATAATAAATTAATACTGCAGTATCACTATTATTATCGGTGACGTAATAGAATCGCTCTGTTTCTGCATCAAATACTCCGTTTCCATCAACATCACAATCAAACGCATCCCCACTAGTTAATATACCATTTGTTCCAAGATTGCCAAAATAAATAGAATTACCAGTACCTACGCTAAGCTGACAACCCCACGTACAAGCAGAAGTACAAGTTGTAGTATGAAGTGTTGCAGCTCTTCTACAAATAGGAAGTTACGCAGTTCCGCTATCATTTGCTTGAACACTTCCCACAACATCCAGTTTTAAATAAACATATTGTCCAATAATATCTACAGTAGCGTCTTCACTTATCCAAATATTTAAAGAAAATGTTATGGTTTCCCCTACGTCAATGTTTGAACTTTCTAAAATACTTTTGCCATCTTTTGATTCAAGATCACTTAATGCCTTGGCGTTTGTAATTGTTTCTGGGCTTGCACCTTCTTTAGAAACTTGTTTGTTTAAAGAATGACGAACTAAAGAATGATCTACAAATTTTGCATCACTTGGAGCTTCAGTTACATCATCATAAATTAACAAATCATATTGCATAGGAAGTGTACCTTTATTTGTAATACTCAAAGTAAAATTGCAACCTCCTGTGGTAGAACCCGTATCATCACTTTGTGGTGTTAAGCAATTATTTTCAGCATTTTCATCTACTGTTACGGTATTTCCCTTAGCATATTCAATTACTAAACTTCCAGCAGTTACGACTTGATTATCCTGATTATTATTTACTTGTAAAAATAATGCATAACTAGTCCCTATTACTACCAGCGTTAAGGCAATAACTACGTAAGCAATGACTTTTGTTTCTCTTTTAAAAACTTTCTTATAGTTCATATTATCACCATAACTTAATAATACCAAAATTATGCTTGTTTTACAAGAAAAAACAAAGCTACATTTGAGTAGTTTTATTTAATAAATCAAAATTTAAAATTAAATTCTTCCCTTGCAATTCATTTCCAGCCATTTCATTTAACCATATTCTAACTTCATAATTTTTGGTATTTCCCACTATAGAGTCCTTAGCAATGGTAAATACATATGCACTTTCATCCTCGTATTTTTCTAAATTGTTTAGTGAATAAATGGCATCATTCACTCCAATATTTAGAAAGTGATAATCCATTGTAGATTCTTTGCTAATTTTTAAAACCAAAACATATTCCTCATTAGTATAAGTTTCATTAATTACTTTTATAGTACAAGGTTTTAAGTTTTTCATTGCATATTCATCATCCATTGGGAACATGCTATAATCAATTGGATTCTCGACCATAAAATTTGTATAGTGTAAATTACTAAATGCTGCAATACTTGTTAAAAATTCTTGTGTGTTTTTTGTGTTCCATAAATAACTTGCAAAGAAAACAAATCCAATAACAAATATAATTTCAAATATTTTCTTTGTAATCAATTTATTAATATCTTTTACCATCTTCATAATCCTAATTTTCCCCCACTTTGCACCTTATTATACATAAAAAAAGTAATAATGCAAGTCATTATCACTTATTTTGCTTATTTTTTTTCTTTCGTGAAATGAAAAAGTAAATTCCAGTTTCAATATAAGTAGCCAGAATTTGGTCTTACACACAATTCCCGTTTAATAATTGTAAGACTAAATTCTTTTTTATATAATATGCCTCATGGGTGTTTCGACATTTGAAAGCGAGGTATATTATTATGTCAAAACAAATTCATGATAACAAACATTTAACTCTTGATGAAAGAAAGATTATTCAAACCGGAATTGAGAATCGTTCCAATAAAGTCGATATTGCTAGAACAGTTGGTAAAGATCCAACTACTATTGCGAAAGAAATTAGAAATCATCGTACTTTTAAACCTAGAAATCAATTTATTTATCCTTCCATTTGTATTCATAGGCAGGAATGTGGTGGTTGTAAAAAACAATGCCCTAAATATGAAGAAATTAAATGCAATAAAAGAGATAAATCTCCTGGTGCTTGTAATAAATGCCCCAAAATTGCTACTTGCCATTTAGATAAATATTTCTATTATGCTTCTACTGCTTTTGATGAATATAAAACTGATTTAGTTGATTTTAGAGAAGGAATAAATATGACTACTTTAGAAGTAAAAGAATTAGCAAATATTCTTAAACCTTTATTAGATCAAGGACAATCTCTTTACCAAATCAAATCAACCCACAAAGAAATTA
>CAZIDI010000027.1:0-12528 GCA_964537805.1 uncultured Muribaculaceae bacterium
AAAAATACAACTGATGCCAGTAAAAATACATATAGTATAGAAGTAAGTTCATAAACTACAAAAATAGATGAAAAGGTTAGTCCTGTTACAAAACTATATAGTATAAAGAAAATCCTGGCTGTATTTTTATTCATTGTTCTTACTTTAGCAGATAAGAAAATAACAAGTACTAATTCTACAATACATAAAATAATATAAGTTGAGTTTTTAAAAATATTAATAATCATCATTTCATTATGTGATACAAAAAAACCTGTTATGAACGTAACTAAAAGTCCAATACACATCCATAAAAACGTTTTACTCATTAATTTATTTTCCATAAATTATCCTCCTCTATAATTTCCATTAAAATTCCATTAGGATCTTTAATAAAGAAATAAGGTTTACCCAATCTCCCTTTTGTGATAGTTATTTCTGAATCATTTAATTTATTATTTTCAACAAATCTTTTTGCCTCATTAATATCTTTTACCCCAATACCAAAATGTTTATTTCCGATGGTTTTTAAATCTACAGTCAAGTCTTTAGAATGTTCTGGTAATTTGTTGTTTTCCATATAATGGAATATTTCTAATATCATATCACCTAATTTCATCATTACTATATCTACACTATCATCATGATATTCTTTATATTTTTCAAAACCAAATAATTTATAGAAATTCAAAGTATCTTCTAAATTATCTACACTTATAGTAACATGATTAAAACTAAACATAAGCAATCCTCCTTATTTACTATATGCCCATTATAGCACTTTTCATAGGAAATAAAAATCCTAAACATTAAATCTAAAGTAAACGATATCCCCATCTTGCATAAGATAGTCTTTTCCCTCAAGGTAAAGCTTACCGGCTTCTTGTACTTTCTTTTCATCATTTAATTCTTCTAAATCATTAAATTTCATAATCTCGGCTTTAATAAAACCTCTTTCAATATCACTATGAATAAGTCCTGCGCATTTTTTTGCATTGCTTCCCTTTTTAAATGTCCACGCTTTTACTTCATCTTTTCCAACTGTAAAAAATGTTTGTAAACCCAAAAGGTTATATGTTGCAAATATTAATTTATCAAGACCACTATAGTTAATTCCAAGATCTTGTAAGAATGCTTTCTTTTCGCTCTCTTCCAGTTCAGAAAGCTCTGATTCTATTTTAGCACACATCACGATAACTCCAGCATTTTCCTTTGCTGCATATTCTTTTACTTGTTTCGTATAATTATTTTCCTCGGTTGCCATATCATCTTCTAAGACATTAGCAACATAAATCATAGGTTTTAAAGTAATAAAATTGAATGGTTTTAAAATAGCAAGTTCTTCTTCCTCCCATTCTAAAAGGCGTAATGCTTTATTATTAAGCAAAGATTCTTTGGCTCTTTTTAATACTTCTACTTCTTTTAGTGCCTCTTTATCTTTGGAAGTTTGGGCTTTCTTTTCTATTTTATCAATGCGATTTTCAATGATTTCTAAATCTGCTAAAATAAGTTCTAAATTAATGATTTCTATATCACGAATGGGGTCTACTCCACCCTCAACGTGGATGATATTTTCATCTTGGAATGCACGAACCACTTCTACAATGGCATCTACTTCGCGAATATGGGATAAAAACTTATTTCCTAGTCCTTCTCCTTTAGATGCTCCTTTTACAAGACCCGCTATGTCGGTAAATTCAAAAGTTGTTGGTACTACATTTTTAGGCATATACATATTTTCTAGAAATGCTAAACGTTGGTCGGGAACTGTCACCACTCCCACATTTGGATCAATGGTTGCAAATGGGTAGTTGGCTGCTAAGATATTTTTTTTCGTTATTGCATTAAATAAAGTTGACTTTCCTACATTGGGAAGTCCTACGATTCCTGCTTTTAAAGACATATATTTCACCTCTTGTTTTATAGGGTAGGAGTAACTCCTACGCCGATTGGAAGTCCTACTATATACCACACAATTAAAATTGTCAATAATAGAACAAATGTGGTAATAACATAAGGAAGTTGGTATTTAATTGCTTTTAAGAAATTAATGGGTTGTTCTTTTTGATTGTATTTTTCTAATAGGGCTAAGTAAATAACAAAGTAAGCAAACAAAGGAGTTAAGCCTATCGTTGTACATTCTCCAAAGCGGAATATGACTTGTGTAAATTCTGGTGACAATCCAGCATTCATAAATACGGGAACTGTAACTCCCGATAAGATAGACCATCTAGTAATAGAAGAAGGTACAAAAATAGTTGCAATTGCACTTATAAAGAATAATAAAATGATAAGAGGAATGGCAGTAAACGTTGTATTATTTAGTAAAGTCGACAAAGCGGTAACGATTACTGTACCGATATTTGTATATTTTACAACGTTTACTAAAATAGAAGCAAAAAATATTAAGACAATGGTTCTACCAACGCCATCTAAAGAATGTCCTAAAGCATTACAAAATTCGTGGTGATTTTTAATTGTTTTGGCACCTATTCCGTAGAAAAATCCAATGATGATCATACCCATTGTAACAATGAAGACAAAGCCACTACTAAAGAAGGAGTTATAACTAAATAGTTTATCAATATAGAACACTTGGCTATTGTCTAAGAATTTCCCTGAAAAAGGAAGCCCTGGAATAATGTTATATAAGAAAATTAAAAAATAGACTAAGAAGGCTAGAAAGGCTAAGGCAAGTCCTTTTCTTTGTTTTTTATCTAATACAACTTCGTTTTCCAATTCTGTTTCTTCTATTTCATATTTATCCAGTTTATACACAATATATTTTTCTGTAATTTGGGTAATTAAGAAGGCAAGGATGATAACAGCAAATAACATAATGAAAATGAAACTAGTGGTTTTAATGGTATAGTTTATATCTAACATATGAGCAGCCAGAGTAGTTAAGGAAAGTAGGGAAGAATCAATACTGGTTAAGATTATATTTATTCCATACCCACAAGTAAGTCCAGCAAAGGATGCTATGATACCAATAGCTGGATTTCTTTTTCCAACTTCAAATAATATAGCACTAATGGGTAGCAAAATAACGAAAGATAAATCTCCAATCATACCAAGCAAGATACTTATAAGAACAAGCACAAAAGTAACACTTATTTTTTTGGCATTTTTAGTAAGAAGAGTGAATGCCACTCTTAAAAAACCGCTTTTCTGCATAATTCCAATTCCAATTAAAATAATAAGAAAACTACTTAAAGGAGCAAAAGCCATAAAGTTAGAGATAGTACTCGTAAATATATATTTTAATCCTCTTAAACTAAATAGGGAATTTACTTCGGCGATATAAGTATTGTATTCTAATGAAGAAGTACTAATTCTTCTAGATGTGGCTTGTATACCTAAGGCAGATAAAATACCACTTAAAATAATGGTAATCCCAACCATCATTAAAAGAGTCATAATAGGATGTAAAGTTAATTTTTCTTTTATTTTTTTTACATTCATTTTGTTTCACCTAACACTTTTTTTAATTTTTTTTCAAATTCTAGACGGTCCATCATAATTTCTCGTCCACAATTGACACATTTTATTTTAATATCTACTCCCATTCTTGTAATGGTCCATTCATTTGTTTTACAAGCGTGGGGCTTTTTCATAACCACTCTATCATTTAATTTATATGTTTTGTTCACGATGCACCTCAATCTGTGTATATGGTATTTTAATTTTATCTTTATCATACAATGTTTTAATTACTTTCAAGGCTTCTCTTTTGATTTGCCATTGTTTTTCTTGTGGGCAAAAGAAACTAATCGTATAATTCACACAACTATCTTCTAATGCGGAAATTCCTAAATATTGGGGTTCTTTTTTGACACCCTCTATTTTTTGGATTTCTTCTAGTATTTTGCTAATTGTTTTTTCTACTTTGGCTGTTTTTTCTTCATAAGCAGTCGGGATATCTATAATAACATTGGCTGGTTTTTGACTAATATTTACGACTTGGTCAATGTTTCGATTGGCAATGACTAGGACTTCTCCATTTATTTTTTTGATTTTGGTTGTCTTCAAACCCATATCGATAACTTCTCCTGTAAAATCTTGAAAAGTAACAATATCCCCTACGACAAAAAAGTTGTCCATAATGAGTGTAATTCCACTAATAAAATCTTTTATAGCATCTTGTAAAGCAAGTCCTAAAACTGCTCCTACAACTCCTAAACTTGCAATTAATGCTTTAGTGTCTACTCCATATAAGTTAAGTGCACAAAGAATAATTAAGAAAAAGACTACATACTTGAATATATTCGAAATTAAATTCACAATAGTCTTACGTTTTTTTCTTTCATAAGCATCTTTCCCTGCATTAATGACTTTTTGAATCAAGATCCTTCCAAAATGGTATACTACAATTCCAACAAGAATAATAAGAGCAAGTCCATAAACTTCCTTTTGCCCTAAAAATGTAAGAACCCCTTTTGCTTTTTCCATCTAATCACCTGTAATTTCTATACCTAAAATTTCAAGTATTCTTTCTAAGTCTTTTTCTCTATCAAACGGAATTTCTATTTTGTTTTCTTTGATTTTGACTTTGCTTCCAATTTTTTCACGCATTATTTTTTCATATATTGAATAATGCATATTTTTTTCACTATCTTTTCGATTAATTTTATTATTTTTTGGCAAATCATTTTCAGAAATTAGATGCTCTAAATCACGTACACTTAAAGATTCTTTAATGACTTTATCGGCAAGGTCATTTACAAGTGTTTCCTCACTAAGTTTACTTAATGCTCGAGCATGCCCCATACTGATTTTGTTTTCTTCTACTAATTTTTTGGTAGCATTAGGAAGTTTTAATAATCCTAACATATTGGTTACGTGGCTTCTGCTTTTTCCAAAACGATGAGCAAATTCATCTTGGGTCATATTGCTTACTTTAATAATATTTTCGTAGGCTTTTGCTTCATCAATTGGATTTAAATCTTCTCTTTGGATATTTTCAACTAAAGCAATCTCCATCATTTCTTGATCATCAAATTCTTTAATAATCGCTGGAATAGTTTCAAGTCCCGCAATGCGTGCTGCTTTTGTACGGCGTTCTCCAGCAATTAATTCATAACCTTTTACTGCTTTTTTGACAATAACGGGTTGGACTATACCATATTCTCGAATACTTTCTGCAAGTTCTTTTATAGACTCTTCATTAAAAGATTTTCGAGGTTGATAAGGATTGCTTCTAATTTCTTTTACTGGTATTTCTACGATGTCATTTGATTTTGCAGATGCCACAATTTCTTGTTCAAAATTATCAAAATCAATCACCTCATTGGAAAATAATTGTTCTAAACCTTTCCCTAATGCCTTTCTTTTAGTTTCCATCTCTACAAATCACTTCCTTTGCTAAATTGGAATACGCAAGTGTTGCACGACAAGTCGGGTCATATACATTTACAGGTTTTCCGTGGCTTGGAGCTTCTACTAAACGTACTAAACGTGGAATAATCGTATTAAAAACTTTATTTTTAAAATATTTTCTTACTTCTTCCATTACTTCTAAACCAATATTGGTTCTACCATCCAACATCGTTAGAAGAACTCCTTCAATTCTTAAATCCGGATTCATTTTAGATTGTACTAAAATAATAGAATTTAATAGTTGATTAATCCCCTCTAATGCATAATATTCACATTGCACGGGAATAATCAAAGAGTTACTAGCAACTAAAGCATTCATCGTAGTTAAACCTAGGGATGGTTGGCAATCTATTAAAATGTAGTCATAATGATCTTTTATGGTTTCTAGTTTCAGTTTTAGTTGTTCATTTTGTTTAAATTCTTTATCTTCTAGCATTTTTTTTACAAATTCTACTTCCACACCGGCTAGATTAATCGTTGAGGGAATAATAGATAAGTTTTTAAACTTTGTTTTAATAATTGCTTCTTTTATTGTACAAGCACCAGTTATAACATCATAAATATCATTTTCAAAGTCATTGGTGTTAAGTCCTAAGCCACTGGATGCATTTCCTTGGGAGTCTAGGTCAATTAGTAATGTCTTTTTGCCTTCATTTCCTAAAGCTGCGGCCAAGTTAATACTTGTTGTTGTTTTTCCAACACCACCTTTTTGATTTACGATTGAAATAACTTTTGCCATACTACCATCCTTCTTAAAATTTTTTAGTTACTAGAAATATTTTAACACATTAATAAGTATTTGTCTTTAGAAAAAACTAGATATTTTTAGGAATCAGTTGCAAAATATTTTCTATTTCTTTTTTATCAAATACTTTTAGTTTTTCAAGAATTTTTTCTATTTCTTCTCTTGTTTCACAATTAAAAAGTGCCGCAATGAGTATTAAACTTGGTATTTCCTTTTGGTGTTGATAACAATAAGAAATGTACATTTCCCAATAGCATGGAATTAAAAGTTCGTGGTATTTTTCTACTTCACGATAACTTAGGTTGATATAAAATACTTTTGATGAAGAAAATAATTTTTTCGTATCTTGGACATGAATATTTAATACAATTTCGGTATTTACCATAAAGACAAATCTTAAAATGGTATCTTCTTTCTGCATTTTACTTTCCTCTATTTTTGTTTTAGCATCTAAACCAAAAAAGTTTAAAATGATTTTATCTAATTTATAGCGATATTCTTCTTTTTCAAATATTTTTAAAAATGTTTCTTTATTGATTAACTTTTTCATATTTTTCGACCTTTCTTTTTTACAAAACCCTCTTTACATTTATGTAAAACTATATTACACTTATTTTAAGCGAGACACTTTTATATAAGTGCTTGCCTATGTTTTTAACAAACACTTTCCATTTTAAATGGATAGTGTCTTTTTAACCTTTCTACTCAAAACCCCATCTGAAATAATTCATCTAGTTAAATAGTATCAAGAGAATGATTATAACAATTAATAGTAAAATAAGAAAATCTTTTTTATCCATCATATTGCAGCTTACCTCCATAAAAATATTTTTGGAAAGTAGGCAAACACTAATACTTTTGCATCTCGCAAGTTCACTATAAAACAAGGGAAAGAGAAAGGCAAATCGCTAATTTGGCAAATTGGAACATCAATTTGCCTTTTTTGTGCTCCAATTTGGCAAAAGAAAATACCAATTTGGCAAATTGAAGCAAAATTCAACAAAATTGGTACTTTTTTCATTTTTTATTTTTATCATTTTTTTCACAAAAAAATTAGACTACTCTATTCGTCTAATTCATTTATCGCTTTTTCAAGTTCTTCTTTAGTCATTTTTGTATAACCTTTAATTTTATTGGCTTTGGCAATCTCTCTTAGTTTAAGAAGGGAAGGCTCTCCTTCTTTTAAAGGTTCTAAATTTTCGCCAATTTTTCCAGTGGTAACTAAAGATTCAATTTCTTCTTTTGTTAGGGTTTCTCTTTCCATTAAAGCATCACTTAAAGTCATCACTAAATCTTTATTTTCACTTAATATTTTTTTGGCATCTTTATAACAACTTTCAATTATCTTACGTACTTCTCTATCAATTTCTAATGCGACTTGATCAGAATAGTTTCTAGATTTATTGTAATCTCTTCCTAAGAATACACCTTCACTCTTTTGTTCATATTGCATAGGGCCAAGTTCACTCATACCATATTCAGATACCATACTACGAGCAATGTTGGTTGCCTTTTTAAAATCATCACTAGCACCTGTTGTAATTTCTCCTAGGAATAATTCCTCAGATGCACGTCCACCTAATAAACCAGTAATGGTTGCAAGTAATTCCTTTTCGGTCATTACAGATATTTTTTCTTCTTTTGGAAGCATCATTGTATAACCACCAGCCATACCACGAGGAATAATAGTAATTTTGTGAACTTCATTAGCATCTTCTAACTTAATTCCGATTACCGCATGTCCTGATTCGTGAATACTAACGAGTCTCTTTTCTTTTTCGGTTATTTTTCTACTTGTTTTAGCAGGTCCCATTAAAACTCGATCGGTTGCTTCATCAATATCATCTAGTGTAATTGCATCTTCATTTTTCCTAACTGCAAGTAAAGCCGCTTCGTTAAGTAAATTCTCTAAGTCTGCTCCGCTAAATCCTGGTGTACGAGCACTAATATTTTCTAATTTTACGCCTTCTGCTAAAATTTTATTTTTAGCATGTACTTTTAAAATCTCTTCTCTTTCTTTTGTGTCTGGTAAGTTTACTGTTACTTGTCTATCAAATCTTCCTGGTCTTAAAAGGGCTGGGTCCAAAACATCTGGCCTATTTGTTGCAGCAATAATGATAATTCCTTCATTTGCTCCAAATCCATCCATTTCTGTCAACAATTGGTTTAGAGTTTGTTCACGTTCATCGTGTCCTCCTCCAAGTCCAGCTCCACGTTGACGTCCAACGGCATCAATTTCATCAATGAAGATTAAGCAAGGGGCATTTTTTTTGGCTTCTTTAAACATATCACGGACACGGCTTGCTCCAACACCTACAAATAATTCTACGAAATCAGAACCACTTATGTAATAAAATGGTACGTTTGCTTCTCCAGCAACGGCTTTTGCAAGTAAAGTTTTACCTGTTCCTGGAGGGCCTACTAATAAAACACCTTTTGGAATACGTGCACCAAGTTTTTGAAACTTCTTAGGATTTTTTAAAAAATCAATTAGTTCCGATACTTCTTCTTTTTCTTCTTTAAGTCCTGCCACATCGCTAAATTTTGTATTACCACCATCTTCAGAAAGACGAGCACGACTTCTTCCAAAATCCATTGAACTTTTATTGCTTCCAGCCATCTTCATAAATAAGACATAAGAGGCCCCAATAATAATCACTAATGGTAAGAAATTTACGATTATATATAATAAGGAAATAGATCCTGGATCTTTATTCGTTTCATATACCTTTAAATCGTGGTCCTTTGCATAATTCGTAATTTCTGTTAAATCTTCTGCTACTACTTTTGCTGAAAAAGTTTCTTTTTCTTTATAGTTAGCAAGTTTCCCTTCAATGTAATATACAGAATCATTGCTTTTTGGGGTAATTGTAATTTCTGTTACATTGCTTTTTTCTAATTCACTTAATAGTTCTCCAGTTGTAATACTATGATTGATTGAACCGCCAAAATTTAATACAGTCAATACAAAAAAGATGACTACTATTAGAACTAAATAAGGAAATAAATTTTTAATTGTATTATTTCTTTTCATTTTTTTGCTCCTTACTAATCACATATTTATATATTATATAATAAAATTAATCGTTATTTTTATCAAATTTTAATTTTTTTAAACCAAGCACCCATAAAATGGTATCCTTATTATCTACCAGAATCGGTATGCTATTTCTCTTGCTTTTCGGAATTTTTTCATCTATAAAAATATCTTTTAATTTTTTCGTTCCTCCTAAGTTTTTTACTTGCATCTTATCTCTTTCTCTTCTTGTGCGTATCTTTAGTGGAAGTGCTAATTCTTTACTATTTAATCTTATAATAAAATTGCTTTTCTCTATCTCAGTTTCGTTAATTTTAATTAATTTCTCGTTATCGCTGATTTGAACTTCATCTTCAACTACTATATATTCTTTACGAACTGCACTTTCTTTATTACAAAAATAAATAGTATCATACTCTTTTACAATTGTTTTTTTAAGAGGAAGTTTTAGACTCATATTTGATTTTGTACTCTCACACATCTTTAAAACCAAATCTAAGTGACGTTCATTTAATAAGGAAATGTCATCTTGGTATTCCTCTTTTAATATATACTCTATTACACGTTTTTTTATCAATACATCTAACTTATTTAATTCGTGCAAATTTACTTTATCAAAATCATATATTTGTGTCAATGCATTTTGGGTAATTATTTCTAAATATTCTTCTACTTGTTCTATTTCTTCACTGAATTTTAAAAATTTTTGGTGAACCTTTTTGTTTTCTTTCTTTAAAAAAGGCAATACTTTTTTACGAAAACGATTTCTCGTATGGGCATCACTTTCATTGGATTTATCTATACGATATTCAATATGATTGTTTTGGCAATACTCTAGAATTTCTTCTTTTGTCATATAAATAAGAGGTCTTATTAATTCATAATGGCTATTCACCACTCTTTTTTGAAATCCTGCATATCCTTTTAAATTGCTTCCTCTTGTTAGATGCATCAAAATAGTTTCCATTAAATCATCGCCGTGATGAGCAGTCATTAAATAATCAGCGTGGTACTTGTTTACCATTTGGTTAAAAAAAGCATATCTTTCTTTTCTAGCAACGCTTTCAAAATTTTTATTTGTTTTGAAATTTAGTTTTGTGGTTTCAAAAATACAATTATTTTCTTGTGTCACTTTTTTTACAAATTCTTCTTCTTCTTCACTTTCTTTTCTTACATTATGGTTCACGTGGGCACATATAATCTTTACGTTTTTTTGCTCTTTAAGACTTAAAAGCATATGAAAAAGGCACATAGAATCAGGACCTCCTGAAAGTCCTAAAACGATACAAGCATTTTCTTTTAATGTATTGTTTAAAAATGTAAGTGTATTTTGCATATTACCACCTAAGTTCGTTTTTTTATTTTAATTCTATTGTTTTTAAAATGCAATAAAAGATTTTTCTTTCCGTATAGAAACATTTTCATTTACAAGATGATAAGCATCTGTTACGGTTATAAAGGCATTTTTATCAATTGCTTTAATCGTTTCCTTAATACGATAATACTCTTTCGTTTGAATTACGGTCATAAGCATTTTTTGCGTTTCTTTCGTGTAACCCCCAACAATAGCAAAGTCTGTACTATCTATCTTTAATTCATTATGCAAATAATACTTTATTTCATTTATTTTGCTAGAGGTAATGTAAAGGGTTTTGCTTTTCCCTTCTCCAATGATTGTTTTATGGCTAAATGTACTAATAAGTAGCAAACTAATAAGCGAATAAATCATAAGGGAAAAACCAAATAGAAATCCTCCACAAAGGGTAATGATTCCATCTACTAGAATCATAGATTTAGATATCGGAATATGTAAGTATTTTTCCATTATTTGATTTAAAATGTCGGTGCCACCAGAAGTAAAGCCACTTTTAAAAATGATTCCGTACCCAATACCACTTAAAAAACCTCCTAAAGCGGCTATTACGATAAGTTCTAATTCCTCTATATGGATAAGCGGTACAAACTTATTTGTTATACTTATAAATAATGGAAAAAGAATTGAACCTAAAATCGTATTTTTTGTTTTTTCTTTTCCTAAAAATAGAAAGCTAATGCCTAGTAGAAAAAGATTGGCTACCATAATAAAAGTACTTTCTTGTATTTGAAATAGTTTATGAATCAGTAAAGCAAGGCCACTAACTCCTCCTGCTACTAAATTGTAGGGTGCTAAAAATAATGAAAAGGAAAATGCGGCTAAGAATAAACCCAAAGCAAGGATTCCATAATTGCTTATTTTTTTCATTCTTTCCCTCTTGTTTTTAAGACTGATTCCATAATAGGAAGTAAGTCTCCATCTAAAACTTTTAATATATTACTTGTTTCATACCCGCTTCGATTGTCTTTTACCATTTTGTAAGGTTCTAAAACATAACTTCTAATTTGACTCCCAAAATCAATATTTTTTATATTTCCTTTTAAGTCATTCATTTTATTTTCTATAGATAGCAATTCGAGTTCATAAAGTTTATTTTTAAGTATTTTCATCGCTTGCTCTTTATTTTGCATTTGGCTTCTTTCATTTTGACACGTTACTACAATTTTAGTAGGTAAATGGGTTATTCTAACTGCAGAATTAGAGGTATTTACGGATTGGCCTCCCGCTCCGCTTGAATGATAGACATCGATTTTTAAATCACTTTCTTTGATATCAATCGTAATGTTTTGGTTATACTCTGGTGTTACCAATACAGAAGCAAAGGAAGTATGACGACGAGCATTCGAATCAAATGGGGATATTCTTACTAAGCGATGTACCCCGCTTTCATTTTTTAAGTATCCATAAGCATACAAGCCTTTTATGTACATAGTAAAACTCTTTAACCCTGCTTCTTCACCTTTTTGGCTTTCTATAATACTATATTGATATCCGTTATTTTCACAAAAGCGCATATACATTCGAGACAACATACTTGCCCAATCACAAGATTCTGTTCCACCTGCTCCTGAGTGTATTTCTAAATAACAATTTAATTGATCGTTTTCTCCACTTAAAAGGCAATTGATTTCAAGTTCATTTATTTTATTTTCTAATTCTTTTATTTCATCTTCAATATTTTTTAATTCACTATCTTCTATAATGTTCATAAGTTCTAGGTTATCCACAATATTTTTTTGAACATTTAAAAAATTATCTACTTCTTTTTTTAGGGATGCATATTTTTGGTTAATCTTCGTTGCTCCCTCTATATCTTGCCAAAAATCTTCTTTTTTGGTTACTATCTCTAATTCTTCTATTCGTTTCTTTTTTTGCTCTAAGTCAAAGTGACCTCCCTAAATCATTCACTTTTTCTAACAAAGATTCTAAAATTGTTTTCAGTTCTTTTTTATCCATTGTTATTGTCGAGTAGACAAGTCTCGACTGCACCTCTCTTTCTACTCAAGTGAGAGG
>CAZIDI010000028.1:0-12370 GCA_964537805.1 uncultured Muribaculaceae bacterium
CCAGGTTGGCTTCCCACCAACTATATTATATACGCCGAACTGACGCACCACCTATTTCTTATTATAACACATATTATAGTTTAGATGTAAATCTTAGTAACCATTAAATCAATGTAAGATTCACCTTTTCTTTTTCTTTATCAATTTTATCGACATAACAAGTAATAATATCCCCAACGTGAATGACATCTAAAGGATTTGCTACATATTCTTTGCTTAATTTAGAAATATGAATTAGTCCGTCATTGTGTAGACCTATATCTACAAAGGCTCCAAAAGAAACGACATTACGAACTGTCCCCGTAAGTTCCATACCTACACTTAAATCCTCAATGGTTAAAACATCACTTTTTAAAAGAACATCCTCTAAGGCATCTCTTGGATCCAATCCTGGTGTAATTAATTCTTTTACAATATCTTCTATTGTATAAATATCAGTATTTAATTCTTTACTTAAATTTTCAAGGTTGGCATTTTCTAAAGTTTCAACGAAGTTTTCCTTTTTGCTATTTAAATCTAATTGAAGTAAATCTAAAAGTTTTTTCGTTACCTCATAACTTTCGGGATGGATTTTGGTTTTATCTAGAGGATTTTCTCCATCATTGATTCTTAAAAAGCCAATACACTGTTCATAAACTTTATCACTAATTCCTGAAATGTTTTTTATTTCTTCACGATTTTTAAAACTATGGACTTTTTTAAATTTTTGAATATTATCAATACATTTTTTGTTCAATCCAGAGATATATTTTAAAATACTATCACTTGCGGTGTTAATATTCACTCCTACTTCGTTTACAATTTTAGAGACAGTAAAATCTAAAGCCTCCGATAAATTAGTTTGGTTTACATCGTGTTGGTACTCTCCTACTCCAATACTCTTTGGATCAATTTTAACAAGTTCAGATAAAGGATCTTGTATTCTTCTTCCAATCGAAATAGCGCTTCTTTTTTCAACCGTTAAATCTGGAAATTCTGAAATGGCTAGTTTACTTGCCGAGTAGACACTTGCTCCTGCTTCACTTACAATATTATATTTTACATCTAATCCTTTAATGGCTTCTGCAACAAAGATTTCACTTTCCCTAGAAGCCGTTCCATTTCCAATAGCAATAATATCAACATTATATTTAGTAATTAAATCTCTTATAATTTTAGTGGCTTCTGCCTTTTTATTGTGAGGCTCGTGCGGATAGATAGTGGCAATTTCTAAAACACTACCATACGGATTTAATACTGCTAGTTTACAACCTGTACGAAAAGCGGGATCAAAACCCATCACTGTTTTATTTTTAATTGGTTTTGTCATTAAAAGTTTTTCTAAATTGTCCTTAAATGTGCAAATGGCTTCTTCACTTGCTTTGTCCGTTAGCATTGTTCTAATTTCTCTTTCTATGCTTGGCAAGATTAAACGTTTAAGGGAATCTTTTATGGCTTCTTCTACAATACTTGCAACAAAAGAATTTTTATTTTTAATAACGTGTTCTTTATAATTTTCTAAAATTTTGTCAATATCAAAATCAAGACTTACAGATAAAATACCTTCTTTTTCTCCGCGATTCATCGCAAGAGTTCGATAATGTTTTAAGTACTTAATGCGGTCGCTAAATTCGTAATACATTTCATATACTTTTTTTTCATCTTCACTATTCTTTTTCTTTTTACTCGTTATAGAACCAGTATTGTAAATAAAGTTACGTGTCCATTTTCTGTAATAGGCATTATCACTTATCCATTCACTAATGATATAGGATGCGTTTTTAACGGCTTCTTCTATAGGCATATTATAACCATTTGCTAAGGCATCTAGTGTACCATTAGTTGGAAAGGACATTATTTTTTTAGCAAGCGGTTCAAGACCAAGTTTTATGGCTTCAGTTGCTTTTGTTTTTTTCTTTTCTTTAAATGGGCGATATAAATCTTCTACTTCGATTAATTTTTCACAAGCACGAATCGCACTTTCTAATTCTTCTGTTAATAAGTCTTTTTCATCAATTAAACGAATAACATCTTCTTTTCTTTTTTCTAAATTGCATAAGTATTTATATCTTTCTGCAATTGTTCCAATTTGTTCTTCATCTAAAGCACCCGTTGCTTCCTTTCGGTAACGAGCAATAAAAGGTATGGTACAATCTTCACTTAATAATTTTAAAACGGCTTCTACTTGTTTTTCTTTTATATTTAAACTACTTGCTAATTCTTTTGTAATATTCATCAATAATCCTTCTTCCAAAAAATAAGATATAGAAGTTTTTTCTATATCTTTATCTTCTTATAATTCTTTTATAAACAACTTACCACTAATGGTTTTTCCCATATCATCTGCTTGATCGGTTTCTGTATTTTTATAGGTTATGGTAAGTGTATATGTTCTTGTTTCACCACTTTTTAAAGTTCTTGTTTCACTTAATTCATTTTTTGTAGCATCATTTGGAAAAACTGCATTTTCTTTAAGTACCGTATCATTTTCTTTTAATGTAAAAATAATATCTTCATAACTCGTAAATTCATTTACTAAATCTTGGACTACAATTTTATAACTAATATCTGCTCCATTGTTTTCTAAGGAAAAAGTTCTTGTAAAACTATCTCCTGGAATCATATTCGTTATATTAATTACTCCATCATCTTCATATGTTGTACTTAATTTTGCTGTAGTTCCACTTGCTTTACCATTTTCTCCATTTTGAGAAACCTTGGCTGTATAAAAAGCATAACTCGCAGCAGCAATTCCAATAATAAATATTGCTATGGCTACAACAGATATAATCATTGTTTTTTTATTACTAGACATTTTTTATCACCCATTCTTTATATAAATATTATCCATTATTCGAGGTTTTTTGTCAATTCTATTTATATTCTATTTTCACTTTTCTAAATTTTTTATAACATTTATAGTTGCAATTACTCCATCACTTGCCGCCGTAATTAATTGGTATACTTCCTTTTTAATGCAATCTCCAACAGCATAAACTCCTTTTATTTTTGTTTCATAATTTTTATTAACTTCTATGTAACCAGAATCATCTGCTATTTTTAAAGATTCTAAAAAATCAATATTTGGTTCAAAGCCAATATAGGTAAAAAGAGCTGCTACTTTTAAATGTTGGTCACCATTTAAAACAATTTCTTGTAATTTTCCTTCTTTTTCTATGGTTGAAGTTACTTCACTATTATAAAGAATTTCTACATTTTTTTTCTTTTTTACTTCTTCTACTAAAGAACTTTCTGCTCGAAATGTATCTCTACGATGGATTAAGTAAATCTTTTTTACAATACTAGATAAATATAGTGTTTCTTCTAAAGCACTATTCCCCCCACCAACGACAGCTATTTCTTTATCTTTATATAAAGCGCCATCACATAATGCACAAGTACTAATTCCGTGACCTAATAACTTATCTTCATTAGAAAGACCTAATTTCCTATTTTTTCTACCAGTTGCTATGATAATATATTTGCTTTCAAAATCTCCTATAGGAGTTTTTACTACTTTTTTCTCTTTTTTTACCTCTATATTTTGAACTTCTGCTATTTTATAGGGAACACCTAGTTTATTTATACTATTAAATAATTCTAAAGATAAATCTGGGCCCTTTATTTCACTATATCCCGGATAATTATTAATTCTATTTATTTTATTTAAGAGTCCTCCTGGGGTATCTTTTTCTAAAAGCAAAACATTTAAACCACTATTTTTAGCATATATAGCAGAAGAGATACCCGAAATTCCCATTCCAATAATAATTAAATCGTACATAATCTTCTCCTTAAAATTGTATCTCACTACCCTTTGCTTCTGTGTATAAATCTTCAAACTTTCCTTTACGACTTAAAATCATAAAGATAATTAGACCAATAATAAATAAAGCAATTGATACAATTTGGGCAACTTTAAATCCTCCAAGCATTAATGAATCGGTTCGTAAAGATTCAATAAAAAATCTCCCAAAACTATACCACATTAAATAGATACTTGTTAATTGTCCTACTTTTAAATATTTGTATTTTTTAACGACTAATAAAACAAAAACCCCTAATAAACACCACAAAGATTCATAAAAAAAGGTTGGATGAAAATAAACCCCGTTGATATGCATTCCTTCAATTATAAATTCGGGGATATGTTTGTTTTGTAAAGCAAGAAGTGTAGTAGCACTTCCATGGGCTTCTCCATTAAAGAAGTTTCCCCATCTACCAATCGCTTGGCCCAAAAGTAAAGGAATGGTTATCATATCAGTCATTTTAGAAATACGGGTATGATACTTACGACAATAAAGGACAAGAGTAATAAATCCACCTATTAAACCACCATGAATCGCAAGTCCACCTTCCCATACTTTTAAAATACTTATTGGGTCATTTAAATAGTACTTGTAGTTAAAAATAACATAATAGATTCTTGCCCCAATAAAACCAAAAACAATCATCCAAAAAGCCAAATTAAATATAAAGTCTTTAGAATATTCATATTTTTTTCCTTCTCTTATAAGTAGATATAGTCCAATAGCAATAGCAAGTAATAGTAAAAAAGAATACCAACGAATTTCCAATCCAAAAATACTAATCATAATTGGGTTCATAAAATCACCAACTTTCTTGTTTCATTGTACCAAGTTTCTGACGAAAAGTCATTAGGTTAGAATAAAAATATTTGCAAAATAAAAAGTGTTAGATTATTATAAATTTCGGCTTAAGAGATTTATAAGTTCAACACATTTATTATTATACACAATTTTAAAAATTTTAAAGTATTTGTTATTAATCCTATTTATGGAAAAATGCACAAAAGAAATTTAAGAAAGACTAAAACTGATAAAGAAGATTGCTTTAATCTAGTTAATTTGTTTTTGACTAATACCTTTAAAGAATATGTTAAACCCAATCAATTATATTTAGATTTAAATGCTTTATCTAGGCAATACTTTGCTTTAGATGAATTATGTGTAAATATTAAAAACAGATATAGAAATCTAGTTTATTTATGTTTTCCTGAATATGAAAGTCTTTTTAAAGGAAACTCAATATATTCTAATATTGCTTTAGAATTTATTGAAAAATATCCTCATGCTGATATTATTTCTAATACTAGGATTGATAAACTACAGAATTTCTTTAAAAAACATAATTTTAGTTATTGGAAGTCTAAGCCTATTAAGATAAAAGAGGCAGCTTGTAATTCTTATCCTTCTGTTAACATGAATGATGAATTAGTTACTAATTTATCTCAAATAGCTAAATTAGTAAATGAATATCAAAAAGCAATAGATACTATTAAATATAAAATTGTTTTCTTGGCTAAAAAATCTAAATATTTTGATTCTATTAATTCTATTTATGGTATTGGTGAATTTACTGTTTCAATTATTATTGCCGAAATTGGTGATATAAATAGATTCAATAACATTAAAGAATTAACTGCTTATTGTGGTTTGGATCCATCAATAAAACAATCTGGAAAATCAATTGATATTCATGGGCCAATTTCTAAATCAGGAAATAAATATATGAGAAAAATACTTTTTATTGCTTGTTCAAATATTATTACTATAATTGGAAAAACAAAACAAGAAAATGATATTGAAATTTATTACAGAAAAAAACGTAATGAAGGTAAACATCATTACGCTGCAATTATTGCTTGTACAACTAAACTTCTTCGAAAAATTTTAGCATTGTGCAAGCAATTAGATAAGTAGTAGTCATCACCACTTGACTACACTTATATTATATAACCAAAGAAACACATTATTTCTAAATTTTTAAAAAAATTAGAAATTTCGTGTCTTTTCAGTATGCCTATAATATCATAAAAATTTATTATTGACAAATCTTAGAATGTCACTATTTTATGCAAAAAAGGCTTTTTCTATATTTTTCGTGCTTTTTGTACGTTTTTCCTACTTTAAATATTTTTTTAAGTATTCTCCCGTATAGGAATCTTTATTTTTAGAAATTTCTTCGGGAGTTCCAGTAGCAACGATTGTACCTCCAGCATCTCCACCCTCTGGTCCTAAGTCAATAATATAATCTGCTACTTTAATGACATCTAAATTGTGTTCAATTACAACTACTGTATCTCCATTATCCACTATTCTTTGTAAAATTATAAGTAATTTTTTAATATCTGCAGAATGCAATCCCGTTGTTGGTTCATCTAATATAAATAAACTTTTACCCGTTGGCTTTTTTTGCAATTCTTTAGCAAGTTTAACACGCCCTGCTTCTCCTCCTGATAATGTTGGGGCTCCTGCTCCTAACTCTACGTAAGATAAACCAACATCCATCATTATATCTAGTTTTGCTTTAATTTTGGGAACATTTTCAAAAAACTCTTGGGCTTCTTCCACACGCATTTTTAATATATCAGCGATGTTTTTATCTTTAAATTTAATATTTAGAGTATCTTTATTGTAACGGGTTCCTTTACAAACATCACAAGGAACATAGACATCTGGCAAAAAGTGCATTTCAATTTTTTTAACGCCATCTCCATAGCACGCTTCACATCTTCCTCCTTTGACATTAAAGGAAAATCTGGACTTATCAAATCCACGCATTTTACTTTCTTTCATTTCGGCAAATAAATCGCGTATGTTATCAAATACTCCTACATAAGTAGCAGGATTACTTCTTGGCGTTCTTCCAATAGGGTCTTGAGAAATTTGTACCACTTTGTCAATTTCTTTTAATCCTTTAATTTTCTTACATTTTCCAGGAATCATTTTTGATTTAGGGTATAAACTTTTAAAAACAGATTTATAAAGAACTTCATTTACCAAAGAACTTTTTCCAGAACCAGATACTCCTGTTACACAAACAAACTTTCCTAAAGGAATTTTCACATCTATATTTTTTAGATTGTGTTCACTTGCTCCTAGGATTTCAATATATTTTCCATTTCCTTTTCTTCGTTTTTCTGGTACTTCAATTTTTTCGATTCCTGCTAGGTATCTTCCAGTGATTGAATTTTTGTTTTTCATTACTTCCAAAGGAGTACCAGCTGCAACAATAGTACCGCCTTCTCTACCAGCCCCAGGGCCAACATCTACTAAGTAGTCTGCAGCCATCATTGTATCGGTATCGTGTTCCACTACAATTAAAGTATTTCCTAAATCCACCATTTCTTTTAAGGAAGCAATCAATTTATCATTATCTCTTTGGTGTAATCCAATACTTGGTTCATCTAAAACATATAAAACACCTGATAATTTACTCCCAATTTGCGTGGCAAGACGAATTCTTTGTAATTCTCCACCAGACAAAGTTCCTGCCATACGATCTAGTGTAATATAATCCAAACCAACATTTTTTAAAAACTCTAAGCGATTTATAATTTCTTTAATAATTAAACTACTAATCTCCGTTTGTTCTTTATTCAATTTTAAATTCTTAATAAACTCTAATAATTTTCCAATACTCATTTGGGTCATTTCATAAATATTCTTTTTGTTGATATAGACATTTAAAATGCTTTCCTTTAATCTTGCTCCGTGACATAAAGGACACTCTATTTCCATCATATAATTATCTAGCCATTCGCGAATCCACGTGGAAGATGTTTCTAAATATCTTCTTTCTAAGTTGTTGATAATCCCTTCATAGCACCTTGTTACATATCTTTTATTACCATTCTTTGCTGTATATTCAAAATTTAATTCTTCTTCAGTTCCAAAAAATAAAATATTTTTTTCTTTTTTAGTTAAATTTTTAAAGGGTTTATTCATATCGATTTTGTAATAATCACAAGCGGTTTTAACATCCGTATAAAAGATGTTTTGATCATCGGACATAGTCGAAATGGCTCCCTTATTAATAGATAATTCTTTATCAGGAACTAATAATTCTTCTGAAATAGCCGTTTTAAAGCCAAGTCCTTTACATTCTGGACAAGCACCAAAAGGGGCATTAAAGGAAAACATTCTTGGTTCCAAATCTGGAATGGAATAATTACATTTTACACAGGCAAATTTTTCACTCCAAAGTAGTTCTTCTCCACCTATAATGTGAATTAAGACCATACCATCTGCAAGGCGTGTACTCGTTTCAATCGCTTCAAAAATACGACTTCTTTCTTCTTCCTTTAAAACGATTCTATCTACAACGACTTCAATCGTATCTTTAATATTCTTTTCTAAGGTAATTTCTTCTTCTAAAGAACGCATTTCTCCATTTAGCCTTATTCTTGTAAATCCTTCACGCCTTAATTCTTCTAAAAGTTCTTGATGCATTCCTTTTTCATCTTTAACAACGGGAGCCATGATTTCTAGTTTTGTACCCATTTCTAAGTTCATTACTTTATTAGTCATTTCTTCGATACTTTGGTGCGTTATCGGTTCGTGGTGAATAGGGCAATAAGGTGTACCAATTCTTGCATATAAAAGTTTTAAATAATCATAAATTTCTGTAACCGTTCCTACGGTACTTCTTGGATTATTATTCGTTGTTTTTTGGTCAATCGCAATAGAAGGACTAAGCCCATCAATGGAATCGACATCTGGTTTATCGCTTCCTCCTAAAAACTGGCGTGCGTAACTAGATAAACTTTCTACAAATCTTCTTTGGCCCTCGGCATAAATCGTATCAAAAGCCAAACTACTTTTTCCACTACCAGATACACCGGTCATGACAATTAATTTGTTTTTCGGTAAATCTAAATCTACATTTTTTAAATTATTTTCTCTTGCTCCACGAATGACTATTTTATCGTTCTTCATCTTATACCACTCTCTTCTCGCGTTACTTATTTTACCACAAAATAATCTTTTTTATTTGCAAATTTACTATAGCATATGTTTGTTCGCTTTTCAAGGCACAAAAAAATTTAGGAAAACACATAAGTTTCAAAAGCTTATGTGTCCAGAATCATTATATATTCTTACTAATCTCATTGTTGCACACAATTAAATTCATTTGTTCCAATATATGATTTACTTTTTGAATACTTCTTAAAATATCTGCAATCTTTAAATTATTCCCACCCATATCTTTCGCAATTACATAAATACATCCTACTATTAATTGATTTATATCATTGTAGTTGTTATTCTTTTCTATTAATAATTGTTCTTTCCTATTAGGATGTTCTAAGCATAAACGATTTATAAATTCATTAACTGTTTCTTCATAAAGTTGTTTATCTGCAGGAAAAACATAAGTCTTTAAAATATCCGTAATGAATTCGTAAATAATATTTTTAATTTCTTCTTCCATACGAAATTCTCTCTTTCTATTGATCTTCAATAGTAATATTTCTAAGTTTTTTTCACAATATCTTCTCTTCTTTCAACTAAAATTGTAGCAAAAACGTAATGAACAATACTGATTACCAATGCTGGTATCACAAAATAACGTAATTTTAGATTAAATACAAGTCCGCAGAAGAATGTTCCTATTGCTTTTCCAAGTAAAGAACTGCAATACTTTAAGGTAGTTAAAAATAAAGAATGTTGTTCATCAATATTGTTGATAAAATAACTATTAAAAATAAATCCATAGACGCAATCCGTTAAAAATAAATATACCAAGGTAATTAATAATATTATTATATTATTTGTTAAAAAAACAAGTAAATATAATAAAGATCGTATACCAAATTTAATAAAAAAGTTTATATGATCATTTTTAAAGCGTAAATATTTAACTACAATCATTGATAAAAAACTAGAACAAATCCCTAATCCTAGAACAAAGAAACTAGCAAAGCTTGAAGAAAAATACAAATTTGTTGTTAATAATAACATGGGCATTCCAAGTATAGCTCCCCAAACCATATCTCCTAAAAAGTTGACAAATAAGAAAGAGTATAAGACTTTATGATGATTAAAATATTGCATCGTTTTTTTCATATTAAATTTTTCTTCGTTATTACCACCTATTTGTATTGGGATTAAAACTAAGAAAGCCAAAAAGTTAAAAATAACAGATAGTAATAAGCAAATATTATAATCTACTGCAGTATAGAAGATAGTTTTTCCAAGTAGCGTTGCAGCAAGCAAAAAACCAAGTTTGCTAAATAATGATTCCACAAAATTCTTTTTGGTATATAGTACATCATCTTTGTTGATATTCATCATTAAGGGATAGACACTTGCTAAAATAAGTTGACTAAAAGCAATATTAAAAAACATTAAAAACTTAATAAGAAAAGTGCTTTCTGTTTTATTTAAACATATTAAGGTAGCACCTGTCATCATATTTAATGCAAGAGTAATACATACCCCCCATTTTAGTTTATTGGCGGATACTCGAATAGTAAAATAAAATAAGACAAATACAGTTACTACATATGAAATACTAATAACATGACTTATAGTTGTCGTGGATAATCCATTCGTACTCATCCAAAGTTCACGATAGTTATCAAATAATCCAATAGAAAAGCCAAATAGTGCTAGAAAAAAAAGTAAACAAAAACTTTTATTCTCTTTTAATTTTTGCATACATACCACCTTAACTTTAGTATAACACGGAAACTATTTTACTTAAATATTTTTCAATTCTTTTTTTGTTCTAATGCATATATTTTTTTTAATAAAGAATTTAATTCTTGAATAGGAAGTTCATAATTTAAATTTCTTTCTAATATAAACCAATACCAATTTAAAGTTACTCTTAATGTATATAATAAATGAATAATATTTTCCTCTATATTTGGATAAAATTCTTTTTCTATTTTGGCAAATATAGGAATTTCTTTCGAAAAATTAAACATTCTAGAATAATCAAACAGCGGATCTCCCACCATAAAATCATCAAAATCGATTAAATATAATTTGTCTGTAGTAGCATTGTAACAAACATTAACAGAAGTTACATCAGCATGAATATAACAAGTTTCAACTTTATCAAAATAATCTTTATTTCTTTTTATTATATCTTGGATTTTTATTATGTCTTCTTTTTGAATTCCATTATACTCATAAGCTCTATTTAATGACTTTGAAAGTTTAGAATAGATATATTCATACCAACTATTTTGATCTTCAGCCTCATTGATATTTACATATTCTTTTTTATGACTATGAATTTGGTTTAATATATGTAACAATCTTTTATCTAAATCGTTTGGTAAATCTATTTAATTGCGAGAATAATAACTCAAATCTTTGCCCTCTATTCCCCATAATAATTTAGTACTAAAACTTTATAATCTTCACTCAAGTACTTTAGTTCAATGGTATTTAAGTAAAAATCTCCTAATTTTTTTATTTTATTTACATAGTTTCTTATTTTTTCTTCCTCTAAAATGACTGTATAATATTCATTTTGATAAGATACCAAAAATTTAGATTTCCTACCATAATTTTGAAATTCATGGATTTTGTATCCTTCTTTTTCTTGAAAAAAAGAGTAATTATTTAAAAAAGCATATAAAACATCCATGTATACTACCTTATAAGTAGTATACCATAAAACGAATTACTTCTCCTCTGGATATTTTCTTTTTTGAATTTGATAAGTGATTGCCATAGAAAGTTTCCAAGGAATAAAACGATTCAAAAACAAGCCTAATTTTACACTCCAGCCAGGCACGATTATTAATTTGTGTTTTAACATTTTATCAATCCCATATTTGGCCACTTTTTTACTAGGCATTTCTTTTAAATTAAAAATACCATGAGCAACAGAATTAAATTCAGTAGCAACAGGCCCTGGACATAAACAACTAATATGAACGTGGCTATTTTGGTGTTTTAATTCTTCATAAATTCCCATTGTAAATTTTGTAATATAATTTTTAGTTGCATAATAAGTATTTAATCTTGGCCCTACTAAAAACCCGGCACTTGAACATACATTTAATATATAACCTTTATCTTTTTCCATAAAATCGATTAAAAATAATTTAGTAAGAATATGGTAGGCTTTAATATTTAAGTTTATCATTTCTAGTTCACGTTGCAAATCTGTCTTGCTTGTCATTCCAAATAATCCAAATCCGGCGTTGTTAATTACTATATCAATATTTTTACTTTTAACTTGCTCATAAAGACGAAATACGTTTTTTTCAACAAGTAAATCTAAATCTATAATTTCTACATTTACTTTTACATTTCTTTTAATTTCTTCTAATCTATCTTTTCTTCTAGCAACGAGAATTAAATCATAGTTTAGCTCTGCCAAATAGTAAGCCATATCTCTTCCTATTCCACTGCTTGCTCCCGTAATTAATGCTTTCACAAATTATCACCTTTTCTTTTATTATAACTAAAAAAAAGAAGTCTATTCTTCTTTTAATGCCTTTATTTCTTCAATAGATATATTGGTACATTCTGAAATTTGCTCTAGAGTAATCGTAGGAATTTGAAGCATTTTCTTAGCCGTTTCAATGGCTTGATTTTTCATACCTTTTTCCGTAGCAATC
>CAZIDI010000029.1:0-12068 GCA_964537805.1 uncultured Muribaculaceae bacterium
TATTTATGTAGTGATTATGGTATTATTGCTGAATTGGCTGAAGTGTATCACAATCCTAAAATGGTAGGTGAGTTTAGATGCAATTTGCATCCTAGATATAAAGATCAAGTTATTACTTTTGATAGCGTTTCTAAAAAATATAGAGAATTAAATATCTTAAAATTAGAAAATATAAGTGAATTAAAATATCTTCCATTTGGCCCCGAAAAAAATATCTCAAAACAGTTATATATGTATTTAAATCATAAAGTGGATGTTATTTTTATTAAATTAGTATATTCTAAAATTTTTAATTATAAGTTTAAAGGGAATAAGCTAGCATATAAAATGTCTCAAGCAAAGAGCAAAATAGTAAAAGAATATAAATTTAATAAATTACAATCAAAATATTCGTTATGTATTTCTCCCAATTTCTTTCAGAATTCTTTTATACATTTTATGCATTTCGATGGAATTACAATTGGCTCAGGGGTTCAAATCGGCCACAATTGTACTTTATACCAACAAGTTACATTAGGAAAAAATAAAGGAAAATACCCTATTATTGGAAATAATGTCACTATTTATACAGGAGCAAAAGTATTAGGTGGAATAAAAATTGGAGATAATGCTATAATTGGTGCAAATGCTGTTGTTTTAAATGATGTACCAGCAAATGCAGTAGCTGTTGGTGTTCCAGCACGAATTATAATGAGGGATAAAAATGAACGAAATTAAAAAAAATGTTATTTATAATATGGTTTATCAAATTTTAATTTTAATTATTCCTTTTATTACGCTCCCTTATGTTTCAAGAGTATTAGGAGCAGATGGCGTAGGAATTTATTCTTATACTTATTCTGTTGTCAATTATTTTATGTTATTGGCTCTTTTAGGAATAAGTAAATATGGAAATAGATTAATAGCTAAAGTTAGGGATAATAAAGAAAAATTATCTAAAGAATTTCTAAGTTTGTATACTTTTCAAATTTTCTCTACTTTAATAGCAATTATTGTGTATTTAATTTACGTTTTTTGTTTCAATCCTCGATATAAAATGATCGCTATTATTCAAATATTATATCTTTTAGCCACTGCATTAGATATAAATTGGTTCTTTTTTGGCCTAGAGAAATTTAAAATAACAGTAACAAGAAATACAATAATCAAAGTGATTTCTTTAATTTTAATATTTCTTTTAGTTCGAGATAAGAATAGTATTTGGATTTATACACTTATATTGTCTGGAAGTAGCCTAGTTAGTAATATGGTCTTGTTTCCATTTTTAAAAAAAAATATTTCTTTTGTTAAAATATCATTTGCAGATATTAAAAAGCATTGGAAGCCTGTACTTATATTATTTTTGCCAGTAATTGCTGTAAGTATTTATACAATTATGGATAAAATTATGCTGGGAATAATGTCTAATATGAAAGAAGTTGGCTTTTATGAAAGTGCTGAAAAAGTTATTCAAGCACCTTTAGCAATCATAACTGCATTTGGCACAGTTATGATGCCAAGAATTTCTAATTTAATTTCCAAAAATGAAGAAGAAAAAACTTTATCTTTGATTGAAAAAACTATTCAGTTTATCCTATTCATTTCATTTCCAGTTGTTTTTGGTCTTATTTGTATTAGTAAAGATTTTTCTATTTTCTTCTTTGGAACTGAATTTCAAAAAACAGGAAATTTATTATGTATTCTAGCAATAAATGTTTTATTTTTTGCTTGGGGAAACGTGATTCGAACTCAATATCTTATTCCAAAAGAAAAAGACCGAGAATATGTAATATCAGGAATAATTGGGGCCTTTGTTAATTTGGCATTGAATTTAATTTTAATACCTAAATATTCCAGCATTGGAGCGTGTATAGGAACAATTGCTTCTGAATTTAGTGTCATGTTTTATCAGTCATTTGTAGTTAGAAATGAATTACCTATTAAAAAATATATCAAAGATATTTCCCTATTTTTTATCAAAGCGTTATTGATGTTTATCATTATTTATCCTATGAATTATTTGGGAATTCAACCAATTTTGCAAATAACTTTTCAAGTAATTATAGGTGGGGCAATTTATTTTCTATTAAATATTTCTTATATTTGTAAAATAGTAAGTATAAAGAATTAAAAATTTAATAAAGATATGCTAAAATAACTAAAAAAGAGGTGTTTTTATGAAACAAAATAAAAAACAAATTCTATTTTTAATGTTAAAAATAATACTTCTCATCTTTTTGATCAGTAGTTTTAGTCTATTTACTTATCATATTTTAAAATTAAATATTGTACCTACTAAATATTTAATGATTGGATTTATTATTCTAGGATTATTATTTTTGTTATTGATTTATCTTCTTTTTAGTAAAAAGAAAATAGTCGTGAAAACGATAAGTGGTATATTTTTACTTTTATTTTCTATTGGTTTTCTTTATGGGACAAAGTATTTAGCAAATACTTATACTTTTATTCAAAGTACGAAAGTGGAGTATGATACATTATCTTATTCTGTGCTAGTACGTAATGATAGTGGATTTAATACGATAGAAGATTTACAAGGAAAAAACATTTTATATTTAAATGATTCTTATAAAGAACAAATTGCTAGCGAATTAAAGAAAAAAATTACGTATCAAGAAGTTTTAAATGAAGAATTTGGAAGTATAATCGATGGTCTTTTGGAAAATCTGCAAGATGCCATTGTTTTAGAGGAAAGTTATATTACCATTGCCAAAGAAGAAATAGAAGATTTTGATACAAATATAAAAGTAATTTATATATTTGAAATAAGAGAAAAAGCCCATATGGAAAGTGAAGGAAAGAAAGAAAATATTGAAATTACAATGAAACCTTTTATTATGTATATTAGTGGGATTGATCAATGGGGAGATACTGTAAGTACACGTGGTAGAAGTGATGTGAATCAATTAGTGATAGTAAATCCCAAAACCCATCATATTTTGTTGGTTAATACACCTAGAGATTATTATGTTCAACTTGCAGGAACTACAGGTTTAAAAGATAAACTAACCCACGCAGGAATTTATGGTGTTGAAAAGAGTATCAAAACATTAGAAAACTTGTACGATATTGATATTACTCATTATGTAAGAGTGAATTTTAATACGGTTATAAAATTAGTGGATGTCATTGGTGGAATCGATATTAATTCTGATCAAGCATTTAGGACATGGACAAACAAAAATGTGTATGTAGAAAAGAGCTGGAACCATTTTGACGGAGCACAAGCCTTAGCCTATGCAAGAGAACGTTATGCTTATGCAACAGGGGACCATCACAGAGGGGCAAACCAACAACAAGTCATCACGGCTATTATTGAAAAAGTAACAAAATCTAATATACTCATTAGTAAATACAATAGTATTTTAAATACCCTAAATGGCAGTTTTAATACAGATATGCAGGTGGAAGAAATTACATCTTTTATTAAATACCAATTAGATAAAATGCCATCTTGGAAAATAGAAAGTTATGCCGTAACGGGAAGTGGCAGTATGGATTATACATATAGTATGGGAACCAAATATAAACTCTATGTAATGGAACCAAACCAAAACAGTGTAAATACAGCCAAGGAAAAAATCAATGAGGTATTAAATGAAGAGTAGCAAAATAATTTTTCCTATTTTAACTTTGTTTTGTATGCTTATGATTTTTTTCTTTTCTCAACAAGATGCCCAAAAAAGCCAAAGTTTAAGTGATGAAGTAGCGATTAAAACATTAGAAATCACAGAAAGTGTAACGAAAAAAGAAACAACACAAACAGAGAAAAATCAATTTATTCATAATACTAGAACGTTTATTCGAAAGAGTGCCCATTTTACCATTTATTTTGCATTAGGAATATGCATTTATTTAACTTTTAAAAGTTATCAAATAAAGCATCCGGATGTGTTTTCCATCCTTTTTTGTTTTTTCTATGCATGTACAGATGAAATCCATCAATTGTTTGTTGAAATGCGCACTGCCCAAATTTTGGATGTTTTTATCGATACGGTGGGTGCTTCTTTAGGAATTCTACTTTTTGCCTTGATTTTTAAACATAGAGAAATCAAAAAATTACAAAAGACCGCAAAGGATTAAATAAGGATACAAACCAAGTTTTTTAAAATTTACTAATCAATTCCATACGTGCTATAATAGTTTATATAGTGATTTATGGAGGATGTAAATGAAGAAGTTAATATTAGTAGATGGAAATAATTTGTTATTTAGGAGTTACTATGCTACTGCCTATTCGGGTACCATTATGCGTAACTCAAAAGGATTTCCTACCAACGCTTTGTATGGATTTATTTCGATGATGCACAAAATAATTGAGGAAGAAAACCCAGAATACATTGCCGTTGCTTTTGATATTGGAAAAAACTTTCGAGCAGAAAAATATGCTTTTTATAAAGATGGAAGAAAAGAAACCCCAAATGATTTAATTAAACAAATGCCTTATGCTAGAAAAGTATTAGATGCAATGGGAATAAAGTATTTTGAACTTGCCCCCTATGAAGCAGATGACATTATTGGAACTCTTTCTAAAATGGTTTTAGAAGATGACAATTTTAATGGAACAATTATATCCAGTGATAAAGATTTATTACAATTAATGAATGAACAAATTGATATGAAACTTTTAAAACAAAAAGGATACATTCGTTACAATCCTGTAACTTTCTTTGCAGAATATAAAATAGAACCAATTAATGTCATAGATTTAAAAGCCTTAGCGGGTGATTCTTCTGATAATATTCCTGGGGTAAAAGGAATCGGAGAAAAAACGGCTTTAAATTTACTATCCACCTATAAGACTATTGAGGAAATTTATGAACATATCGAAGAAATTAAAGGTAAAACCCAAGAAAAATTACTACAAGATAAAGAAATGGCTTTTATTAGTAAAGAAATTGCCACTATTTATAACGAAGTACCATTAGAAATTACTTCTTTAGAAGAACTACAATATGAAAAAGAAAAAGATGCAAGTGATGCCTTATATTCCTTATATGAAGAATTAGAATTTTATTCTTTCTTAAAGAAAATGAATAAGAAAGAAACAACTCCTACCATAGAAAACTTTATTGAAGTACAAAAAATGGAAGATCTAAAACTTGGAGATATTGTTTCTTATTATATAGAATTAGATCATCCAAATTACCATCTAGGAAACGTTTTAGGAATGTCCATTTCTGATAAAGAGAATACCTATTTTATAAAAAAAGAAATGATAGAAGAAGGTCTTCCTTTATTAAATGGAAAAACAATTTATACGTTTGATCAAAAGAAAAATATCGTGGCACTTCATAAATTAGGATTGACAGCGCCAAAAGTAGAATATGATTTAATGTTATCTTCTTATTTACTGAATTATACGATTAAGGATGATTTAGCCTATTTAATGAAACCAGAGGGTTATGATGTTGATTTATATGAAGATACACTTGCTAAAGGAAAATATGAGGTTGAAAAAGTAAAACAAGATATGCTTTTGAAAAGTAAATTTGTTTTAGAAACCCATGATAAATTTATAACCGATTTAAAAAGAGAAGAAATGTATGATTTATTTACAACCATTGAAATGCCTTTAATAAGAGTCCTAGCCGATATGGAAATCACGGGTGTTCGAGTCGATAAAAATATTTTAGAGGAAATGAAAAGTGAATTAAAAGTCAAAATTGATATGGTAGCCAATGAAATTTACAACTTAGTAGGAGAAAAATTTAATATTGCCAGTACCAAACAACTGGGAGAAATTTTATTTATAAAACTTGGTTTACCGGGCGGAGTCAAAACCCAAAAAGGGTACAAAACAGATGTCAAAGTTATGCATAAACTTCTTGGAAGTCATCCTGTTATTGAAAAAGTATTAGAATATCGTAATATTACCAAAATTTATTCGACATATGTGGAAGGACTCGAAAACTATATTTACGAAGATGGACGTGTCCATACCATATTTAAACAAACACTAACAAGAACTGGTAGGCTTTCTTCTGTAGAACCGAATATCCAAAATATTCCGATACGGGATGAGGGTGGTAGAAAAATTAGAAAAGCCTTTCTTCCTACAAATGATTGCTTCTTAAGTGCCGACTACTCACAAATTGAACTTCGTATTTTAGCCCATATTTCCAAATGCCAAGAACTGATTGATGCTTTTAATCATAACCAAGATATCCATACCAAAGTGGCTGCAGATATCCACGGAATACCAGAAATTGCCGTAACAAAAGAAATGCGTTCTACTGCTAAAGCAGTTATTTTTGGAATTGTGTATGGGATTAGTGGTTTTGGTTTAGGAGAAAACTTAGAAATAAGCCAGAAAGAAGCCAAAAAATTTATTGAAAAATATTATGAACTTTATCCCGGTGTGAAAAACTATATGGATGAAATTGTTATGGAAGCCTATAAAAATGGATGTGTTAGGACTTTATTTAATCGTAAAAGAGTCATTGAGGAATTAAATTCTGGACAATATATGGTGCGCCAAGCTGGAGAAAGAATTGCTCTTAATACACCTATTCAAGGTACAAGTGCGGACATTATTAAAAAAGCAATGATTGCAATTTATGATGAGTTTGAGCGACTTCATATCAAAAGTAAAATTGTCATTCAAGTACACGATGAATTAATTATTGACTTAGTAGAAAGTGAAAAAGAACTGGTAACGAATATTGTAACAGATAAAATGACCCACGCAATTGCCTTATCTGTTCCTTTAAAAGTAAGCAGTGATTATGGTAAAGACTGGTATGAAACGAAATAAAAAATAAAATAGGGGGCAAATAAAGCTTATACCCAAAATATATAAAAGAGAAGAAAATAGCATGTAGGTTCACAAAAGGTTCGCACAAAATCATCATAAATAATGGCCAAAAAAGAGATTTTTAAGAAATTAGAATCCGAAAATATGAAAAAAGGTTCTTTTCGCAAGTGCGAAAAGTGTTGGTGGTGCAACTATAAGTAATAGAAATCCTTATTTAAAAAAATTAGAAGAAGGGAATATGCATTTGCATATTGTTACAAAAGAAGAGGATTCCATAAATAGTGCCAGACATAAAATTACGATTGATAAGAATAGTTTACTTTATGAAATAATAAAAAAGGAAACTTTGGATGTCGTAAGTTTGCACGGAATGGAAATTGCAAGAGTTCCTAAAAATATCTTTGTAAGTATAAAATCGTGCTGTTTGTATAAAAAAAGAGGGAGGATGGCTATGTGAATTTGATGAAAGATTAAATGAATTCTATGCCTACTTAGCAAAGCATTGCCCAGATTATGGATTTATTTTACGTTATCCAAAAGATAAAGAAGAAATTACCAAATATAATTACGAACCTTGGCATATTCGCTATGTTGGAACTAGTAAAATAGCCCATAAGATTATGGATAATCATCAAACGTTAGAAGAATATTTGGAAAAAGGTTGAAATATGTAAGAAGATTTTTTATAATAATTTTTCAATACGAGAGGGATTATTATGAATTTAAAAAGGGAAACAAAAGAAGATTTAAAATTTTTGGTGAAGGAATATAAAATGAAAAAAGCAGATATTTCTTTTTTCTATGAAAGTATTGCCATATTAAATAAAGACCCTATATTTCAATCTCATTTAAAAACAAGAATAGTAAATAATATTTTAGATATGTCTACTTCATCAAAAAATTTGGAAGTGAAAATAAATCCTCAAAGTAATGAGAAAAGAATAGAAAATTGTATTAAAGAACTAGTAAAGTATCAATCTAAAGAAAGACAGATTCAAATTTTTAATATGTTTTTTATATATGCTATTTTACATGAAGTAAAGCATGTTAATCAAGTTGAAATAGCATTAGGCAAATTTCCTTCTCAAAATTTTATAAGACAAGCACATCATATTTGGTATGAATTTACACTTCTTCCTATGTCAGAGAAAAAACAACGGGTTTATGAGTTATATAATCAATATCATAATTTTATGTTTTTTGAACGCGAAGCAAATATTGTAAGTCTAAAAATTGTAGAGCAATTATTTGATGATTCTTTGCTAAAAGAATATTGCAATAGAAATTTAGTGATAAATTATAAACTTGGTTATATCAATAAAGGACCATTTGTAAAATCTCCAGTGGAATATACTTGTAATTTGTTTGGACATATTTTTGATATTACATCAATATCAAATTTATCTTTTATAGAAAAATTTGAAATAGGTTTTCCACTTGATGACAAGGAAAGCCAACAACTTATAAATGTTTTTAATACAAAATTTGAATCTTATGAAGAAATAATAAAAAGCCTAAAGAAAATAGTTTAAATCAAAGAGGTGATGTTATGCCAGAAATAGCAGAAGTAGAAACCGTAAGAAATACACTCAAAAAGCAAATTTTACATAAAAAAATTAAAAACGTTCAAGTCCTTTATGAAAAAATAATAGAGTCTGATTTAAAAGAATTCAAAATGGCCTTAAAAAATAATGAATTTATAGACATTAAAAGAAGAGGAAAGTGGTTAATTTTTGAACTGCAAGATCACTATCTATTAAGTCATTTACGAATGGAAGGAAAGTTTTTCTTAAAAAAGGTAGAAGACCCCATTGTAAAACATGAACATATTATTTTTACCTTCTTGGATGGTACAGATTTAAGATATCACGATACAAGAAAGTTTGGGCGGATGCATTTAATTAAAAAAGAAGAATTAACAACCAATAAAGCAATTCAAAAGCAAGGATTTGAACCCGGTGAAAAAGAACTAACAGCAGAGTACCTTTTAGGAAAATTCAATAAGAAAAATATAGCGATTAAAACTCTTCTCTTAGACCAAACGATTATTAGTGGGCTAGGGAACATTTATGCCAATGAAGTTTTATTTGCATCTAGAATTAACCCTTTTAAAAAGGCAAGTGAGATTACAAAGAGGGATGCCCAAAACATAGTAGAAAGTTCTGCCAAAATTATTAAAAGAGCAATGGCTCTTGGAGGTACTACGATTAAAAGTTATACTTCGAGTTTAGGGGTTACTGGTCGTTTTCAACAAGAGTTAATGGTGCATAAAAGAGAAGGAAAAGAATGTAAGATTTGTGGGAATACAATTGTAAAGGAAAAAATAAATGGTAGAAGTACTTATTATTGTCCTCATTGCCAAAAAGAATAATTTATGTTAAAGTATCTCTTAAAAAAGGAGATATTTTTTATGGATTATGAACAATTATTTTTAAAATACAAAGAAGAATTTACTGTAGAAAATGAAAACATTTCCTCTAGGAATGTATATAGAAGATTACTAAAAGACCTAAAAACTATGATATTGACTACCTTTATTGGCCAAAAAGTATCTAAAAGAAATGCAAAAAGATTGCAAAACGCTTTATATTTGGTAGAAAATGAACTTGTAAATAACCCAAGAACCATATTATGTTTTACTAAGTACACGAAAAAACCTCCCCTTGGATATGATAGGTTAATTTGGATGTACCAAAGAAAAGAAACAACGATGATGAAATATGCGAATTTGTTTTGTGCTTTAAAAGAAATTGTGGTAAATTATAAAAATTTGAAAATGCCTACTTTGGATACATATATTATTTTACAATCTCTTCTTGAAGTAGCAACAGATACTTTTAAAAAAGACTTAGATGAATATGATAAACAAGTAGAAGAGATAGAAGAAGCCTTTTATAAAGGAACAATGCCTTTCGTAACAATAATACAAAATGTAGAAGACTTAACTGATTTTGTAATTTCGGTTGTATGCAGTGATGATGCATTAGATTTTAAAATATTCCAAAAAGCATTATTAAAAAAAGAACTCTAAAACAAATTAAAGTTTTTGTATGGGTTTGTTTTGTATTTCAAAACTATAAGTATCTGTATTATTTATGATATCATATAAAATAGAGGCTTTGATTTCGGTTTGGTATTGGATGGAATCTTTTTCTATTTTGGTAGGAATACTTATCTTTTCTTTCATCGAATTTAAGTATTCTTGCCCTTTTTGATTAAAGCCTAAAATTCTAATATAAGATAATTTTTGGGCATTATCAACTTTACTAATTCCAAGGAGAATATGAACACACATACGACTAATTTTATTATAGGTATATCGTTTTGTTTTGGCATTTTGAATAAATTCCTCTAGAGAATCACTATTTTTCATCACTTCCACTAAACGATTTTCAATTCCTTCATCTACGGTTAAAAAATTTTCTAAATGAGGAGTCGTTAATATTTTTGATTTTAATAATTTAAAATAGAAGTCTTTATGAATAGGAATTAAAGAATCTTTACTTATTTTAGGTAAATAATGGGATATATCTTCTTGATGCAAAATTTTATGGCGAATGTTAGAGGCACTAACTACATTTTCTTTACTTTCTAAATCATGGTATTCACTAGTTCTTTTGATAGAAATAGGAGTAATAGGAAAATGATTTTTTTCGATTGCTTTCATATAAGAAATAGCAAGTAAATCGTTTGGATGATTAAAATCTATCTCCATAGGAATAGATTTTGCTAAAGCAGTAGGGTAATTTACACCTTGTTTTAATAGTTCCTTAACTTTTTCTTGATAAATAGGACTCGTTATTTCTTTTACTATTTTTTGTAAAAGAGAAATATCATTTAATTCACTACCAAAAATAAGTTTATCTACGTTGAAAGCATTTAATATTGTTAAAGATGTTTCTGCAAATACATCGGCGGATTGTGTGCCATAAAGAGTAGGAAGTTCTAATACCAAATCAATGTCATAAGATAAAGCAATTTTTGTTTTATCTTCTTTACTTAAAATACTGATTTCTCCTCGTTCTAAAAAGTAACCATTTAAAACCAAAACAATAAGAGAATCCGGATACATTTCCTTTATTTTTTTTATATGGTAGAGATGCCCATTATGAAAGGGATTGTATTCACATATAATACCGATTTTTTCCATAAAAAATACTTCCTTTTGTCATAGTTTAGCATAAGAGAACATAAAAAATAAAGTAGATTGTAAAAAAAATTTAGTGTATAATCATTTTAGGTGATAGATATGCTTATAAATCTTAGTAAAATTCCTAGTACTGGTATGCTCCTAGATGAAACCATTACTTTACCAAAAGAACAGTATAAAAATGCAAGTATATTGGATATAAAAAATCTCCATATTAAAGGAAATATAAGTTATGATTACGAAAATAACTTAAGTATCGCAATAGAGGCAAACGGAGACTTTTTATTAGAAGATGCTATTACCTTAGAAGCAATTCTTTATCCTTTTTCTTGTAAAATAGAAGAAAAGATTGAAAATATAGAGGAAACTTGTGGAAGTTTTTACGAAAAAAGCAAAAATACACTTGATATTAGTGAGATTTTATGGGAAAATATTGTATTGGAAATTCCCATTAGAGCTACCAATATGAAGTCGGAAGACTTAAATTTACAAGGTAGTGGATGGGAACTTGCAAAGGAAGAAAAAGATAAAATTGATCCAAGGCTCGAGAAACTAACAGAGCTACTTGAGGAAGGGAAGGAATGAAAGTATGTTAAAATTAGACATTCAAAGATTTGCTGTTCCATTTAGAAGAACAAGTAAAACGAAAAAAAGAATGCGCCGTACACACTTGAAAAAAGAGGTTGGAGCAACTACAGTATGTTCTAAATGTGGTGCTACGATTAGACCTCATCGTGCTTGTACGAAGTGCGGAAATTACAAAAATAAAGAAGTAATAAAAACTGCAGAAGAAAAATAAGGTACTAACAAAAATAGTTAGTACTTTATTTTTTAGAAAATAGGGAAAAATTTTAAAAATTATAGGGCATTTAGCCAATTATAAGTAGTTTAAAGAAAAAAAGGATAAAAATGAAGAAAAAAACTTTTATTACAAAAATATAGTATTTTTTGGTTAACTTTTATAAATGCTTATATTTTTACTTTCAAAAGTAGTAAATTAGTAGTAAATTCAATTAAAAATTCTATTTATAGGTTTTAAAATAAAGTATTTTGAATAATAATCAATATTTTTATAATAAAAGTTCTTCGATGCATTACTATCATTGTATTACTCCTTACCTTATTGGTAATAGCAATAAAAATATGACACTCTTTCATCTC
>CAZIDI010000030.1:0-11500 GCA_964537805.1 uncultured Muribaculaceae bacterium
TTGAAAAGATTTATATCTATCAAGATAAAACGATAGATATTATATTTACATTTAACAATAATTAATATAAAATAGTTGTATTGTTATTGGGAGGTGTAATTAGATGAAATGGATTGATAAAACAAATAGTTTTGAAGAAAGAGAATGGAAAGATAAATATTTAGAAATTTGTGAAGTTTTAGATGATAAAATAGAAGTGAATTTATATTCTTGTAAAGATATAAACAACTATGAAATATATGTAAGTTATGGTGTTATGTATGGAATAGTATATACACATAAAAACAATGCAGAAAATCTAAGGGAAGAAATTAAAAATGTTATATATGAAGATTATATAAAAAATGGTTATAGTGAAAACATGCCAACTGATGAGTTTATTAATAAATTTCACAAAAAATATAATATTCAAATACCAAGTGATATTTTTTTTGACGAAAACGAATTTATGAATAATATGATGAATTTGTTTGATAATTTTAATTAAAAATGTTACATAAAAAATGTATCAGGTGATACTTTATGGAGTATTGCAAGAAATAATGGCTTAACAGTAGATGAATTAAAAAAATTAAATAATTTAACATCTAATTCTTTATCAATAGGGCAAGTGCTTAAATTAAAAGAAGTAACTCCATCTCCTAGTGGAAATACATATACAGTTAAAAAAGGAGATACTTTATATGGAATTGCGAATTTCTATGGTTTATCCGTAGATGAGTTAAAAAGATTAAACAATTTAACCAGCAATATTTTATCAATAGGGCAAGTATTAAAAGTAAGTAGTGATGAGGTCTCTACACCAAGTGATGAATACTATGTTGTAAAATCTGGTGATAGTTTATACAAAATTGCTAATCAATTTAATACTACAGTAGATGAAATCAAAAGATTAAATAATTTAACAAGTAATTTACTAAGTATTGGGCAAAGACTACGTATTCCAAGTCCTATTACATACCAAACCTACACCGTAAAAAGTGGTGATACTTTATATAGTATTGCAAGGAGTTTTAACACAACCGTAACAGCAATTCAAAATTTAAACAATTTAGCAACAAGTGCTTTATCAATAGGGCAAAAATTATTAATTCCATAAACAATCCTTAGGGGTTGTTTTTATATGTAAGGCTATTGCATTTATGTACGAATTTAGTATAATAAAAAAAATTATAAGATTAAAAATGTTTTATTAGAAGTTGAGGTTTGTAGTTATGGCAAAATATGAAGAATGTGTAGGTTAATATGGAATAGTTAAAATAACTGGAGGCAAATACAAAGGAAGATTCGTATATTATGATGATGACGATATAGATGATGATGGAAAAGAAAAAGCAGTGATTTATTTTGGAGATATTATTTATAATTCTCATTGTGAATATATAGATTATAAATATATCGATTTGGACTATACGATGGAAGATTTAAAAAAGAGATCTAATGAAATAGTAGGATTTTTATGGAAAGACATTAGCGATAAGGAAAGAGCAATGCTGGTGGAAGAAAAGAATATAATTGATATGGAAATAATAGCGCATTTAGAGAATTTCATTGAAAATGAAAAAATTAGCAAAAGAAAAGTATTTTTGTCACATTCTTCATTCGATAAGTCTATCGTTGTTTCTTTAGCATTAGATTAGAAAAAAGAGGGCTTGTTCCTTGGTTTGATGTATTGCCAAGGAAATCTATTGTAAGTAAAATTAATGAAGGAATTTCCAATTGTGATTTTGCTTTGCTTATCTTATCTAAAAATTCGCTGAAATCCAATTGGGTTTTGAAAGAATGGGAAACAATGCTATGGGATGAAATTAATTCTGGAAAAGTTAAAATTATTCCTATTAAGTTGTATGATTGTGAAGTGTCCAAAATTTTACAAACCAAGAAATATATTGATTTGTCTGAAGATTATAATATTGGGCTATTTGAAATTATAAATGCAATTAAACAATACAATACTAAGTATAATTTAAAATAGTCAAAATAAAAAAACCATTTCTGGTTTAATACAATTCTTCACAAGTTCCAGCATCAGGTTTATAAAAACAATGATTTCTATAACTTCCTGCTAATTTTTGCCCGTACCATGTACTTTGACAACTCGTATTTTTACTAGGAGCGTAGAACCATAAAGCATGCGTTGCTGGATAGTAGTACTCACCGCGTAATACTCTTTCCGCTAGGTTTTTTTCAAGGGTAGTGGGAGAAGCCTGAAATAAGGAAGAATTAATTCCTGCAAACTGATTTGCTTGATAAATGGCATCAGTAATACTACGGATATTTTTGAAAGTTAAACAATTGGCAACACTTCTATTTACAACGACATTTCCTACCATAAGCATTCCTAGATTTCCCTCAGTAAGTGCTTCTGCTCGCATAATTCTTGCTAATAATTCTAACTCTTTTGTCGTATAATTAATAAGCATATCTATCACCTAAAATAGTATATGAAAATATTTGCGTATTGGTTAAATGTTGTGTTATAATAATCTTGTTAAAAATTTTTAGGGGATTAGTTAAATGGTATAATAGGAGTCTCCAAAACTTTAGTTGGGAGTTCGATTCTCTCATCCCCTGCCAGTTGAAATCGAAGCCCACTTGTTTGGGTTTTTATTATTTTATCCTATTTAACTAATAGGGTGAATTTATGAATGAAATAGATAAAAAGAGTTTAGAAAATGCGAAAAAATTATTTACAAGCCAAGAAATAAATATGATAGAAATTGGGACTACAAAAGGATTGCAACAAATTCATAAGTATTTATTTGAATAATCTCTATGATTTTGCTGGAATGATAAGAAAAGAAAATATTTCAAAAGGAAATTTTCGATTTGCTAATACTTTATATTTAGAAGATATTTTAAAAAAAATAGAATTGATGCCTGAAAGCACTTTAGATGAAATTATTGCTAAGTATGTAGAAATGAATATTGCACATCCTTTTTCAGATGAGAATGAAACCTTAGTCAAAAATAATTATAAATTAAAATTTTTTAATTAAGTTGTGGTGATTAAAAATGATTTATATAACGGGTGATAAACATGCTGATTTTAGAGAGGTATTTTATTTTTGTTATGTTAATGAGACTACGTTAGATGATATATTAATTGTACTTGGAGATGCGGGGATAAATTATTATGCAAATGATAAAGATTATATATTAAAGGATAGTTTAAAAGAGTATCCAATAACTTTTTTTTGTATACATGGTAACCACGAAGAAAGACCAGAAAATATAAATACATATAAAACGAAAAAGTTTCATAATGGAATTGTATATTATGAAGAAGATTATTCAAATATATTATTCGCTAAAGATGGAGAAATCTATGATTTTAATGATAAACAAGTAATTAAATGTTAGGTGATGTTTATGAACAATAATGAATTATCAAAAATCATTTTAGGAACTGGAAGTTATGCAAATGTTAAGAGTGGTAATACTGTTTCAGTTACAGGTGATGGTGGACATGCTTGGGGATACTATGGTTTCTCATATAAAAAATTAGCACCTAAGTTAGTTACTTATGTTCCTTATGCTGAGAAGTATGAAGAATTATTAAAATTAAAGCAGGATTTCTTAAAATTGAAAGAATATCTTGAATTTAGAAAACAAATTGAAGATGAGTATATAAAAAGTTATTATGATATTAGACTTAGAGATTTAGATGTACTAGAGTTATTAAATACACTGTATGAACGATTTGGAGATAATATAATTCTGTTATGCCACGAGCCAGTAAATGAGTTTTGCCATAGAAGATTAATTGCCGATTATATTGAATTAAATACTGGATTATATATTCCTGAAGTAAGTGTTGATGAAAATGGTTATGTAAAAAAACTTTGTCCAATTAGATATAAAAATAGATTAAAAACATTGATATAGATAAAACTATAAAGTGTAATAATGTACTAAGGTATCATTCTCAGAAGGAAATGGTAGATGTACAAGAATTTGGTTGGATTTAATCCTTAAGAAAAATATAAATCGAATAGTAAATTGGGAAGCAATAGACAAAAAATTGTATCTTCAAGCTAAGGAAAGAAGCCCTATTAATACATTAGAACTTAAAACATTAATTGAAAATAATTTAACAGATGATTTTAGTTTGGAAACTATATTTAAAGGAATAGAAACATCTTATTATTATGAAATAGAAGATTAGTAAAAAGTATTTTTAATACTGAAGTTAATTTTTTTTCATTGACTAAAAAAGGATGTTACTAGATAATATATTTATGTGGGATTTTATATGGAAAGTTTTAGTTTAGTCTATCAATTATATAATGAAAATTACTTTGCTCCAGAAATAGAATATGATTATGGACTTTCAGATGGAATTTTTGAAGGTAGAAAACTAAACAGATGGACAGAGCATGATGAATATTTAGCTTTGTTTGAAGATTTAAGAAAAACTATAAAAAGAGATATGGAAACGGTTTTAGAGACTCGTATTAGGTATTTAAATAATAATGCTGGATTAGTCCAAGAATTAAATACAGTCATTCAAACTATTGATAATGGAATCGATTTTGATTTTGTTTCTGGTGATAATTTTGCTTTTCGGACAGACAACTATTTATGTTTTAATAATTTTGAAAATTATGTGGATGAGCTGGAATTAGGGAGCCTAGGAGAAGATGCAAGTACTTGTGAAACTATTGTTATTATGGATTGTCATTTAAAAAGGTTTTATTTTATTAGAACAACTAAGAAAATGTTATCAGCATCACAAAGTACAACGATTAATGCTTATTATATAAAAGATAGAAATGTGAAGAAACGCAAAGTAAATATTAAATGTGATCTCCCTATGAGGGAATATACCGATGAAGGTATTCAAAAAATGCTTAGTTTATTAAAATAAAAATAATATTTATGGAAAGAGTAGTGATAAAAATGAAAATTAAGATGGTAAGAGATACAATAAAGAAATATAAATTGCCTGCAACTAGAGTGGCATTATTATGGTTAGAAAATTATGAAGTATGTCCTTCATTTAAAGATTCTTATTATTTTGCAAAATATGAAAGTTTAAATACCTTTATTGATAATTTTGTTAAGGATCATCCTAAAGTGGAAGATGAAAACGGTTTACGCTTTCAATTAATATTAAATCCAATCGAAACAGAAGTTTTAAAGATGTATTTGCTTAAAAATAAAAATTTTTTTATAAATTATTTAAAAAAGATGGGACGTTTTAAAGGAAATCATTTGTATCAATTGTATTTGCAATATCTTTCTTATGAGTTAAATGAAGTAGAAAAGACTTTATTTTTAGATGGTTATTTCCGTATGCTGGAAGATCTTTATAGAAAAGATTATACTTTATTAAGAAAGAAAGTAGAAAAAAGATTACATCTAACCGATTAAATTTTATAAAAAGATAAACTAAAAGAATAAAACCAAGGTAGTTGTTTCACACTAATAATAAGAGTGGATGGTTATGAAACAAAATAAAAAAGTGTTTGCTAAGGGTTTGTGCTTTTCTAAAGTTTTTCTTTTTTTTGTACTTGGTAGTGTTTTTGGCAGTTTTTTTGAAGAAATTCAATGGTTTATTCAAAAAGGTGTGTGGACCAGTCGCCATGATTTACTTATTGGGCCCTTTAGTACTTTGTATGGTTTTGGCTTAGTTCTATTTTTACTTATTTTAGGTCCTAAAAATAGTCGAAGAGGTACAATCAAAACATTTTTTTATGCTTTTTTACTTGGAGGAATTTTTGAGTATATTGCGGGGGTATTGGCAGAATGTATTTTTCGTATCAAATTTTGGGATTATTCTCATATGTTTTTAAATATAGGTGGTAAAACAACCATTCCTATTATGCTTGTTTGGGGTGTTATGGGTGTTATCTTTTTAAAAATTATTTATCCAGTGGTATCTAAATGGATAGAAAAAATACCTTATTTTATCGGGGAAATAAGTTGCATTTTTTTGTTTATATTTATGACATTTGATATGCTTTTTTCTTATAGTGTATTTGGTAGAATGATTTTACGGCATAAAGGTATACCTTCTCAAACTTGGTTAGGAAAATTTTATGATCAAAAATATAATGATGAATTTATGTACAATGCATATCCCATTTTAAAAGGAGAATAGTTTACTTTAAGTAGTAAATTATTTTTTTTGAAAAAATTTCACTCAAAAAAAGGAAATTCCCAATTTACGGTGTATATATAGGAGTGAAAGGAGAAATGTAGTAATGTTTATAAAAAATAAAAAAGTAGTAAAAGTAGTTATTTTATTATTGCTTGTCGTACCCTATTTCGTTAGTGCTCAAACAACAACAGATTCATTTGAAGGTACATTTATTGGTGCCTACAGTTTTGTAGATACGAAAGGGCATTATGGAAATTTTGAACACTTTACCCGAATTAGTGATGGAATGACAGCGTATTGTATAGAACCAGGAGTTTCTTTAGCGAGTGGTTCTTATAATGGATATTATGATTTAACCTTAAAGGAAATGGCCGATAAAGTATCTCTTTCTTTGGAACAATTAAACAAAGTTTCCTTATATGCTTATTTTGGGTATGGGTATGAGGGGCATACAGGAGTAGATTGGATTGTGGCTACACAGTCATTAATTTGGGGAGAAACAGGAAGAACTTTTCAGTTTACGAGTAAATATAATCCAAGTGATCCTTACAAATATGTTATTGACACTCCTAGTGAAATTAAAAGCCATATGGAAGAAATTAAAGATTTAGTTAACAATTACTTAGCAAATCCTTTTTCCTCTAATACAATCAAGATACCTTATAGTTCCTATAATTTAGGAAAATTAAATGGATTTTCGGTTACGAAGTGTGAAAATTGTACTTATAGTATAGGAAATGATAATTTAATTGTTACGCCGACTTCAAAAAATAATGGAAGTATAAATTTAAAAAAAGAAGCAAAGTATTGGGATACATCCTTCATTGTCTATGCATCAAGTCAAGGACAAAATGTATTAGTTCCAGGGAATATTCCATCTATTAATGCTAATATATCTTTTGAAGTAGTTCGTGGAAAATTGAATTTAAAAAAATATGACCAAGATAATAAAAGTTGTAAAGCTGGAGAGGGAGGTTCTTTAAGAGGAAGTATTTATAAACTATATAAAGAAGATGGTACCTTTATAAGCAATTTAGAAATTGATGAGAATTGTAGTGCTTCGATTGATGATTTAGAATTAGGAACCTATTATGTGAAAGAAGAACAATCTGGATTAAATTATGAACTTGATCCAAATCAGTATTATTTTGAATTAAATCTTCAAAACCCCGTCAAGGATTTAACTGTGTACGATAAAATTTATTTAGGACAAGTAGAACTTTTAAAGAATGACCAAGATACGAATAGTTGTAAACCAAGTAGTATTTATGCATCTTTAAAAGGTGCCGTTTATGGAATCTATTCCAAAGAGGGAGACTTACTACAAGAACTTGTAATAGGAGAAGATTGTAAGGCAAAATCTCGTCGTAATTTGCTATTGGGAGAGTATTATATTCAAGAAATTAAGGCTCCAAAAGGGTATAAATTGGATACAAAAAAGTATGCGTTCCAAGTAACAAAAGAAAATGCGGATGATGTCATTTCCATTAAGGTAAAAGATAAAATTTATAAAACGGAATTAATTATTAATAAGAATTATCTCTATTTTCACGATATAAAACCAGAAGTTGGAGCAATATTTGAAATTTATTATAAGAAAAATGGCAAGAAAGTGGCAGTCATTGAAATAGAGAAAAATGGCTTTTCTAATGTAGTGCTTCCTTATGGAGAATATGTCTTAAAACAAGTTGGTGGACAAATTGGGTATCATTATGTTGAAGATATTTTTCTAACGGTTGATGAAAACACAAACCAAAAAACGTATTTAACACTTTTAAATAAACCTTATAGGGGAACACTTGAATTTTATAAGCTAGATGCTGAAAATGGTAAATTTTTATCTAATGTTTTGGTGGAAGTTTATAATGAAAAAGATGAATTAGTTTATAGAGGAATAACAGATGAAAATGGTAAAATTGTTGTGGATGGTTTAGCCTATGGGAAATATTATATTAAAGAGAAAAAAACATTAAAAGGCTATAATTTAGATTTAATACCGCATTATTTTGAAATAAGAGAAGATAAAGAAATAGTTAGAGTTGAAATGCAAAATGAAAGAGAAGTCAAGGTTCCTGATACAGGAAAATCATCCAATGGGGATGTTGTTTATGCATTTGTTCTTATGATTTTAGGAATGGGATTCATTTTCTATGGCAAAGATAAAATTGCATAAGTTAGGAATTTTCTTTTTTATGTTTGGTTTTTTCTTTTTAATAGGATCTCATTTTTTCTATTTAAAAGAAGAAAAGAAAGTGGAAAAACAAGTAGAAGAATTTATTTCTTCTACTGTGCAAGAAAAAAAAGAGGATGAATATTTAGGCGTTTTGGAAATCCCTACTATTCATTTAAAACGAGGGTTTTATTCTATAACTTCTAAAAAAAATAATGTTGATAAAAATATTCAAGTGATTGAAACTTCTTTAATGCCAGAGGAAAAATATAGTAGTTTAATTCTTGCTTCTCATAGTGGAAGCAGTAAGATATCATTTTTTAAGAATTTATACAAATTAAAATTAAAAGATATTGCTTTTATATATTATAAGGAAAAGAAATACACTTATGAACTTGTTAATATATATAATGAAAAAAAGGATGGAACAATTGCTATTAGAAGAGATAAGGAACAAACAAATCTCACTCTTATTACTTGTGATAAAAAAAATAAAACATTACAAAATGTTTATATTTTTAAATTAATTAATGATTAAGTAAGATTTCTGCAATAGCATCCCAATTGTCTACTCTTATAATATTATTTTCTTTTAATTCTTCTTCGCTGATGTTTTTATTATGGTAAGCCGTGATTAAAAGTTTTGTATCACAAGTTTTTAAATTCTCTATTTTATCATCGATTTTGATGTCGGTTGGAATAACATCTTTTCTACTAGTAAAAATAAAATTTTCTGGTTTTATAAAGGGCAAGTTTTCAATTAACCACTTGTGTTTGTATAGCAAAATTTTTGGGCAATTTTTTATATCACGAGAATCAACATATGCACTACAAATCAAAACATCATAGTATTTATTTAATTCTTCTATAACTTGGATTGCTTTTTCTTTTACACGACCATATTCATAAATATCAATATCATTATAAAAATAATCTAAGTATTTTCCTTGAAGTTCGGCTGGGACTATATTATCTACCCAGTAGTCATCAATATCATTATAAGTATAGTTTTTATTCAAATATTGATTAACAACTTCTAAATAGCAATCTTCTAAGATGGTATCATCCATATCAATTAATATTTTTTTCACTAGTCTTCACCTTACTCTATCTTATCATTAATTTTTAGTTATATAAAACATTTTCTTATTAGGGGGGTGTCAATTAAGTTAAAAAAATATTTTAATTAAGTTTACACCGTTTTTTTAAAACAATTGCAATTTCTTTTCCCTGGTTTTAAAATAGAATTAAATAAGAAAGGAAAAGAAAAATGGATAATAATGCAAAAGCAACCGAAATATTAGGCATAAGCGTTTCTGTTGATAAACAATTAGCACAATTTGGAGAAAAGTTAAGTGCTTTAACGAATCAAACATTTTCTAAAATGGATGCGTTAGAATGTGCTAGTATGATTTCTTCACTACGTGCAGGACTTATTGAAATGAATAAAAAAATTATTGAAAGTTATATAAGTGATGATAAAAAGGCGGATTATTTTGCTACTACGGCTTCACAAGAGGCTGCAAATTTTAGAGATAACAGCCAATATAATGACATTATCGAGGCAAAAGCGAATGGCTATGATTTATCTGATGATTTAAATCAAGATGATTTACCACCAATATTATAATTAAAGATACCAAATAACTAAAAGGTTAAGTAGAAATGAATACTTAATCTCTTTTTATTTTAAATTTGCTTTCATCTTTAAAACAAATTATTTAATTTCTTTGTTACAGTTCAGACTAAAGAAATAAAATAGTCTGATTTTTTTGTTTATCAACAAATTAAATTTGTTGATAACTAATGCCTATTTTTTTCGATTTTATACGGGCTATTTGATATAATATTAATATAGGTAAGTAATACGATGGCAGTAATTATATGAACGATTTTTATAAACAATTTGAAGATATAAGCAAAAAATTAGATAAAGCAAATAATATTATAAATATTATGTCTATCGATATGTCATTTTTTAAGAGTAGAAACTAAAAAATCATACGAATTAAATATAAAATATTTAAATGAAATAAATGACTTGAAAAGAAATAGAAAGATTAAAAAATAATAATAAAAAAGATAGTTCTAATTCTTCTAAACCATCAAGTACAAATGGCTTTAAAAAAATTATTGCGAATAATAGTACAATGTTAGAATTGGGCCCATATAATAAAATAAAGGTTATTATTCAAAAAAGTTATGGCTTTAGAAATATCCAAAATCTTATTGATATGATTCTTTTATCTTGTTCTCATCTTCCTATTAAACTTCCTTATTAATTAGTGTGGAAATAGCCAAAAAAATAAAAATCATCATAAAGCAGCAAAGGAGATTGCTAAACTATTAATTGGATATGCTGAAAAACATAAAAAATAACTAAGTCTTTTGGAGAATTAGTTAAGAAATTTATGCCAAATTTTTTTCTTACTCATTATGCTCAAGAATAGTTGTATTAGTATTTTATTTCTAATATTTTATTGGTTAAAAAGATTTGCATATATTTTATCATTATTCTAAATAAATAGATATATAAAATAGACTAATGTATTATTATATCTATTTTACAGTTATTATTGTGTAGTATTAATAACATCATATACTTTTCGAGCAGTTTATTTTGCTTTTCAGACTAATAATCTACATTTCTTTTACAATTAATTTATTCTTAGTTTAAGAGAGTTAGATTTTAATTTTTGTTTATTAAGGAGGATGAAAATGAAAAAGATTAAAATGTTAAATGTTATTGCAATAATAATTACAATAGTTTTAAGCGCTACTAATGTTTCAGCTGCGGTTAATAAAGACTTTGTGGCTACAAATGTAAAATATAAAGATTTACAAAAATGGAATGATTCACAATTATATAATCCAGACTGGGGCAGTTTGCGTTTATATATGTATCATGTAAAAACTTCTAATACTGATCCATGTACAAATTGTAAATTTGTAGTAAAACCATACGATACTGATGGAAATATGGGTTTTGGATTAACTTTCCAAATGGGAAATGATAAAACATTTCCACAATCTGCTGGATTAGGCGGACCTGGTACATATCTTTTAGGTGGTTCAAGAGAGGATTGGACTATAACTAATTTAGGGGCTACCATTTATGGTTGGTTTAATATAGGTTAATTTTAATAAGTTAAACCAAAAATATAAAAAGCGTTAAATAAAAAGTAAAGTGCACAATTGATTATAAAAGTATTTAAAATATTGTA
>CAZIDI010000031.1:0-11401 GCA_964537805.1 uncultured Muribaculaceae bacterium
TTACTGGTCATAATAATAATTGTATTTTTAAAATCTACCGTTCTTCCTTGACTATCTGTAATTCGTCCATCATCTAAAATTTGTAAAAGAATATTAAATACATCTTTATGGGCTTTTTCTATTTCATCAAATAAGACAATAGAAAATGGATTTCTTCGTACGGCTTCGGTAAGTTGTCCTCCCTCATCATATCCAACATATCCAGGAGGCGCTCCAACTAAACGACTTACATTAAAACTTTCCATATATTCCGAACAATCAATACGTATCATATGTCTTTCATCATCAAACAACTCACTCGCAAGACTTTTTGCTACTTCAGTTTTTCCAACTCCAGTAGGTCCTAAGAATATAAATGAACCTATAGGACGGTTAGGGTCTTTAATCCCACTTCTTGCACGGATAATGGCTTCCGTTACTAATTTTAAAGAATCATCCTGTCCTTTTACACGCTTACGTAAATTATCTTCTAAATGAAGAAGTTTTTCTTTTTCTCCGCTCACTAACTTGGAAACAGGAATATGGGTCCATTTTGATACTACACTTGCAATATCTTCATCACTAACTACATCTGTAAGCATTAAGTTCTTGGTACTTTCTTTTAACTCTTCTAATTCTTTTTCTAATTTAGGAATTACACCATGACGTAATTTCGCACTAGTTTCTAAATCGTAATTATTTTCGGCCATAGAAAGGTTATGGCGAGCATTCTCTAACTCTTCCTTTTTAAGTCCTATTGTTTCATTAATTCCTTTTTCTTCTTCCCAAGAAGCACGCATTTCTTTTTCCTTTGCTTTTAATTCTTCTAATTCTTTTTTGATTTGCTCTAAACGATTTTTAGATAATTCATCTTTTTCTTTTTTTAAGGCTTCTCGTTCAATTTCTAAACGCATAATTTCACGTGTTAAACTATCTAGTTCTACGGGAACAGAGTCCATTTGCATTTTAATTGTCGCACATGCCTCATCCACTAAATCAATAGCTTTATCTGGTAAAAAACGATCCGTGATATAACGATCACTAAGAGTAGCAGCAGAAACTAAAGCATTATCTTTAATATTTACTTTATGATACACTTCAAATCGTTCTTTTAATCCACGTAAAATCGTAATCGTATCCAAAACATTAGGTTCACTAACAAGTACTTTTTGCAAACGTCTTTCTAAAGCACCATCTTTTTCAATATACTTACGATATTCATTTAACGTAGTAGCACCAATTAATTTAATTTCTCCACGAGCAAGCATTGGTTTTAGCATATTCCCTGCATCCATTGCCCCATTTTCTCCTGCTCCCACAATCATATGAATCTCATCAATAAACATAATGATATTTCCATCACTATCTTTAATTTCTTTTAAAACGGCTTTTAAACGTTCTTCAAATTCTCCACGATATTTTGCCCCCGCAACAAGGGCACCCATATCTAGTTCCCAAATGGTTTTATTTTTTAAACTACTTGGCACATCTCCCGCAACAATACGTTCGGCAAGGCCTTCTACAATGGCTGTTTTTCCAACTCCTGGTTCTCCAATTAAAACGGGATTGTTTTTGGTTTTTCTAGAAAGAATGCGAATCACATCTCGAATCTCTTCATCTCTACCAATGACAGGGTCTATTTTATTATCAATAACACTTTTGACGATATCTCGTCCGTATTTTTCTAATACATTTACGTTTTCATCATTATTATTGTACATAATATCCCTCTTTTCTTATTGTAGTATACACTTAAAATTAGCACTTGTCAATAATAAGTGCTAATTTATTTTATTCCATTCCTTATTAGTTTAATCATCTTTTTAGAAAATATAAAAAATAAGGACATCTTTGATCCTTATTCACTTACCTTTAACTCTTCGGATAAATCTTCATATTCTTGATGCAAGTATTCTTCTGCTTTTTCACTTAAAGGGTACTCTAAGCATTCTTCGTATACTTTTTTTATTTCTTCATTTTCATAACTATTTCTAATAGATAAAGAGGCATCATTTTGGTATAAACTTTTGCTTCTTTCTTCCATTATGCTTGGAAGTTTTTGGATAGGCAAAACGGGTTGTCCTCCCCCACCAATACATCCAGTAGGACAAGTCATTACTTCTACAAATGTATATTCTTTTAAAGAATCATATATTTTCCTTATATTGGATATGCCATAAACAACTGCTACTTTTATAGAAGAGATACCTAAGTCTACTGTTGCTTCTTTTATTTCTTGTGCACCTCTAACACTTTCTAAATTTAGAAAATCTTCGGGTGGATTTTTTTGATTTAGCAAGTAAAAGGCAGTACGAAGTGCTGCTTCCATAACACCTCCACTGGTTCCAAAAATAACTCCTGCTCCGCTTCCTTTGCCAAGTAGAGAATCAAATTCTTGTTCTAAAGTACTTTTAAAATCAATTTTCTGCTCACGAATTAACATAGCAAGTTCACTTGTTGTAATGACATAATCATTATTTTCATCCTTTTTAATTTCACTTTTTTTAGAAACACAAGGAGCTAAAGAAACCGTTACAATATCTTTTGGATTTAAATTTTTCTTTTTTGCAAAATAATTTTTAATAATAGAGCCTTGCATTCCAATTGGACTTTTACAAGTGGATAAGTGGTTTAAATCATTTTGATAATACTTTTCCATAAACAAAACCCAAGATGGACAACAAGAAGTATACATAGGCAAATTCTTGTTTTCTTTTATTCTTTTTACTAACTCACTTGCCTCTTCCATAATCGTTAAATCTGCCCCAAAAGTAGTATCGAAAACATAATCAAAGCCAAGAGTTTTTAAAACACCTACTAATTTTTTTTCTAAAAATTCTCCAGGAGCAAAACCGAATTCATCTCCAATCGCCACACGAACTGCAGGACTAATACTTACTACCATTATTTTTTCCTCATCACATATATTTGCCCATACTTCTTTATAATCGTATTTTGGCACTAAGGCTCCCATTGGACAAGTCATAATACATTGCCCACAGTTAATGCAATCCTCATTGGCTAAATGATTTTTACTTTGACAAGTTTCTAAACATTGTCCACAATCAATACATTTTTCTAAAATTCGTTGAATGGATGCATTATCTTCGCTAATTTTTACTTTTGCCATTTATTAATCCCTTCTATTTTCACTTACAAGTTCCATATCCATAGTTAATTGTTTGATTCTTTCTATAATTCTTCTTGCTTTTACCTTATCTACATTGTGACTTACAATTGAAAGATTCTGTTCTAATTCTTTGATTGTTAAATTAGAAGTAAAAAATGTCGTTTTATGATGTTCCATTCTTGATTGTAAAATGGTACCAAGTACTTCATCTCTTCCCCATTCTGTTACTTTTTCTGCCCCAATATCATCAAGTAGTAAAATATCGACATTCATAAACTGTTGCATTTTATAACCAAAAGCATCAAAATCTTCTTTAATAGAACGAAGTGCTTCTGGAAAATACACGATTTCAACGGTTACATTCTTGGTAAGTTCTAACTCATTTAATAAGGCTGTTAGTAAGTAGGTTTTACCAGAGCCAAAACTTCCGTGCAAATATAGGCCTTTCATATTTTTGGATAAATCATACGTTTCGTAAAAACTATCCATCCATTTAATCACTTCTAGTTGTTTTTTATCTTTCGTATCAATATCTTTCATACGAATTTTACGCTCATTTTGGCTATTCTTTTTGATAATTTGTTGTTCATATTGACAAGGGGTATAGGTAAAATAAATTTTTTCTTCTTTTTTATTTGGAACAATCATATGCCCAGTATAAGAATTTTTACACATAAAAGTTCCTTTGCAATTTCGACAATTTCTTTTTTCTTCTAAAGCCTCTTGCAATTGGGTTGTTTTTTTCATCGCAAATTTATGATCTAAACCTAAAGAGTTTACTAAAGAGACAAAGTCCTTGTCCTTACACGCTTCTTTATAATTTTCTTCTAATTCTTTTTTGTTACTTTTTATTTCCATTTCACTTAATAAAGGCATAGACTTCACTTCCTCTATATCAATTTTAACGAAACTTAACTTTGTTTACAAGATAAAAATTAGGATAATTCGCGTTTGTATAAATTTTTATAATATTTATTTTTTTTGATTAATTCTTCGTGTGTTCCAATTCCTACTACTTTTCCCTCTTCAAGAACAATAATATAATCACAATTTTTTACAGTTGATAAACGATGAGCAATAATTAAAATTGTATAGTTCTTACTAATTTTGGCAATTGAATTTTTGATAAAATCTTGCGTTTCATTATCTAAAGAACTAGTTGCTTCATCAAGAAGAATAATTTCACTTTTTTTCATAAGGGCTCTGGCTATCGCAAGTCTCTGGCGTAATCCCCCAGATAAAATAACACCACCTTCGCCAATTTTAGTATCATATCCATATGGTAGACTTTCAACGTAATCGTGAAAAGCACAAAGTTTACAATTCTTTATCATTTCTGCATCTGTGGCCTTTGGATTAACAATTTTTAAATTTTCCCGAATACTCATATTAAAAAGATAAGGATTTTGCGTAATTACTGAAATATTTTTCCGAATGGACTCTTCACTTAATTCGTGAATGGGTATACCATCTAGCAAAATATTTCCTTCTTTACAACTATATAGTTTTGGAATCAAACTAAAAATTGTGGATTTCCCTGCACCACTTTTTCCAACAAAACAACAGTATCATTTGGCTTTATTTGGAAAGATACATCGTTTAATACCTTTTTTTCTTCACAATAACCAAAATTTACATTTTGAAATTCAATATCTCCTTTTAAAGTAATGTTCTTCGTTCCAAAAGTTTCTTTTGAATATGTATTGCCATCCACAAGTTCATACAAGCGATTCAAAGTATACTTTAAATCCATACTTCCTTCAATTAATGAACCAATGTGATCAAAAAAACCAAAAGCCTGATTTTTGTAAGTATAAAGCACAATTAAATTTAAACCTAAAAATTGCTTGTGCAAAATTAAATAAACGGCTAAAAGATAAACTCCAAAATCAATTATTTCCCGTAGCGCCCACCTTATATCTTCATACATAAACATTATTTTTCTATTTTTATGTTGTAATTCATATATATTTTTTTGGCCTAAAATGGTTTTATGGATCATTTCTTCCTTTAAATTTAAAACCTTAATGTCTCGTATTCCTCGTATCATTTCTGAAAAACTACTCGTATAATTTTCTCTTTTTTGGTCTTCCTTTTTTCTTTGCTTTTCTCTTTTTTTCGTTGCATAATAGCGAAAAAGAAATAGTACTAAAGAACTACATACAAGATAAATTCCAATAGGAACACTCATAATAAAAATATAGATTAATACCCCACAAGACTGTAAAAGAGAAGTAAGGCGATACGTAAAGTTAGACAATAAAGAAACAATACTTCGCGTATCTCCATTCACCCGAGAAGAAAAAAAGTTAGTCCCTTTATCATCAAAATTTTTTTGTTCCAATGTAAAGAGTTCTTTAGAGATTAGTGTTTGTAAATCTAAAGAAACTGCATCTTCAAAAGTAATTTCTTTTTCTCGGCGTATAAAATAAACCACTCGTTCAATTAAATTAAAAATAAGAAGCAAAAAGGCAAATAGTAATATTGATTGTAAAGCAACTGTACTAATGGCTTGCATAAGTTTTGCACTAAAATAAGGAAAAATAAGTCCAAAAACAAAAGAAGAAAACTCAAGTATCACTAAAATCAAAATTTGGAGTTTTCTTTTTTTAAAATAAGAAAAAATTGTTTTATAAAAGGAAACTTTTGTCATAAAAAACCTACTTATACTTATCTAAGATACTAGCAAGTTCATTTGCTTCTTCTTCACTCATAGCATCACTTTCTAATTTTTCATTAAACCAAACGGGTTCAATTGTTTTATCCACTTTCGGATTGGCAATTTTTTTACTATATTTTTTATGTTCTTTTTCTGCTACATTCATTGCATCTTCTGCCGTTTCAATATTGAGTCTTTTCCATTGTCCAGCAATGGTTTCTACAAAGGCTTGGTTCAGTTTATTGTCATTCTTTTTAAGAACATAATCAATTAAGACATTTACAACTGCTGGCTTTAAGTTTAAATCAATTAAAAGACTCTCCAAAAGTTTTAAATCTCGACTAGTAGGATTTGCACCTTTGTATTTACTTTTCAAAAAGTCATATGGACTGGTATTTTCAAATACTCCTATAATTTTACCACGATTGGTATTGTCTCCAATAGGATTTTTTAAATATTCTGGTTGCGTACGATAGACAAGAGTTGGTAATTTTCCATTGTTATTGTATTGATAATATTTTCTAGCTGTTTTTCGTAACTCTTCTTTATCAATATACCCTTTTTCATTAATCACAAGACGCAAAAGTTCGGTCATTTTTAAAGTATCTAAATTATAAATAAAGGCTAGGTTGTTAATTAATTCTTTTAACTTTTTATTAATACTTCTTTCATTTAAAATTCCTTTTGGAATAGAAGAAAACAATAAATCAAAATCTACTTGGTCTTGCATCGTAAGCATATGTTCACTTTTTCCAATTGCATCAAAAGAACAATTAGAAGAGGCTTTATACGTTGTATCTAAAGTAGCCGTTATATCTTGATATTCTTTTAAATCAATTTTATATTCTTGAAATTCTTTTTTTAAAAGTTCATATTCGCATTTTCCTAAATTATTATACAAAATAACACTAAATACGGGATGAGCAAAAAATTCTTTAGGACTTAAGGGAGAATAAAGTTCATACACATAACTATTTAAATCTCCACATTTTACATAAGTTTTAATAAGTCCTACAGATTCTAAAGACATTCTGGCTTCCTTAATCGTTTCTAAATTGCATTTTAATAAACTCATTAAATGATGGTGGTTATAATCCATACTTACAAGTTCTAATCGATCTAAATCACGCCATAAAGTTAAATATAAACTCACGGCTTCATAGCCAATAACTGGTTCATATAAACTAATCAAATTCTTACGTTCTTTATCCGTAAGCATTGTTTTATTAACAACCACATATTTATCCGCTGGAAGTAATGTAATCATTTTCATAGGAATACACCTCTACTTCAATTATTCTAATATAACTTAAAAAGTTATTCGTTTTACAAAAAAAGGAAAATTTTTTTACATTTTACCGTTTAAAAAAGAGTAACCTACTCTTTTTAACAAGCCTCATCACAATCCACATCATATACTTTGCGAACAAGTTCCATAAAACGATTTTGTAATTCTTCTTGCTGTTCTTTAGATAGATCATCATAGCCACTTGCTTGGCTTTCTACTGTTCCAACGTGAATATCTACGATTTTTCCATCTTTAATTGCCACAACAGTTGGAGCCATTAATCTTTTTTCTTTTGTATCAATTTTTTTACCCTCATCATTGGTTAAATAATAAGGTTCTAAAACAGCATCCATTAATTCTAATATTCTATAATAGCCTTTGGTACCCTCTTCTTTTACTTCTACTTTATTCTTTTCCCCTAAAGTTAGGGTATCACGAATATTTTTAACGTTCAAATAATAAAGGCGATCTATATTCATATTATCTAAAGTTGAAAGTAAAACGGGAAGCATACTTCTACACCAAGGGCAATCGGAAAAACCAAAATATAAAATTCCACTACCACTTTCCAGTAAGGTAACTGCCTCTTCTTCCGTTAAAATATCCACCGGATTATTAGATGAAATACTAATTTCTTTTATCGTTCTTCCATCACTCTCACGTACTGTATTATTTAAAGATTCATATTCATTTTTAAAAACAATGGCATCAGAATTAATACTATTTTCTTCCTTTTTATCACGGAAGGCTATGACTCCTATTCCTATCATAAATACTAGTAAAAGAAGTATAATTCCTAAAAACATTTTTTTATCTTTATCCATATTAAATCACCACTACTAAAATTGTAACGTAGTTCTTTTAAGTTTTCAATGTTTTTTTATCGTTCCAAAATTTTCTCTTTATTATTTATAAGTTATTTAAATTAAACTTCTTCTTTCTTTTTTATTAATTTTCTTAAAAAGCAAATATATAAAATGAGAAAAAGAATCGCAATAAAGAGTACAACCATCCCACCTAAAATTTCTTTTTTAAGAAATGAATTAATGCATATTATAAACATAATTCCAAATAATGCAAGATAAAATACATTCATTACAACAAACAATGGGTAGCGAATCCATTTCGAAATACGTTTATTTTTAATAACCTCAATAATCCCTTCAAAAAATATTTCTCCAAGTATTTCAAATAATACTTCCATACCTAACCTACTTTTTTCTAACTTTTTCTACTCTCTTCTATAAATATTATTTTCCTTTATCTTTTAAAAAATTTGCCAATTCATAATAGGCATCTGTATTCCATACCAAACATCTTTCTTCATCTGGATAATTTCCCATTGTTTTCTCTTTTCCATCAGGAATAAAGATATAATCCCAACTCCAACCAAACTTTCCTGATTTTTCTTTTGCTATTGTACCATTGGTAATTGACTTAAAAACGATAGGATCTTTACCATATTCACAATAAGCAAACGCCTCCATAAAACACGCAGTACGATTTTCTTCGTTTTCTAGTAATTTTAATAGACCATCTTCACCAATCTTTTCATCCACATAATGTGTGTAAGGTCCGGGAAATCCTCCAAGTGCTTCAACATATAGCCCTGTGTCATTTTTTAGTACAGTGCATTTTAATTTTTCACTTGCTTCCTTTGCAGAATGCATTGCCACTTCTTCCACAGTATCTGCTTGAATTTCAGTTGTTTCCATTTTTACATTATCAACCTCGATTCCTAAAGGTTCTAATATCTGTTTTGCACTCAATATTTTAGACCAATTTCCAGTTACATAAGTTATTTTTGTCATTTTTGATTCTCCTTTATTACATAATAACATATATTTCTCTTTTTCAATAATACCTTCTCTTACCTAACTTACTTTCTTCTTACTTTTTCTATTTTAATTGTATACCCAATAGGGCCTAGTATTTCAAGTAAACTATACACACTTGGAGAACACATTCCAGTTTCTATACGGGCAATTCTTGTTCTAGAAACCCCAGAGAATTTAGACATTAATTCTTGAGTTAAATTATTTTCTTTTCTAAATCTTATAAATTCTTTAATAAAAATATCATTTAATTTTTTAGGATCATACGCCTCATCTATATAACTTCTATCATAGTCCATTTAGTACCACCTGTATACATTGTATCATATTTGATACAGAAAATGTAAAGTAATCTTGCAAGTCTTAAAAATACATTTTATGATGAACTTATGATAGGAGAGAAAAAAATATGGAAGATTTACAAAAAAGAAGAGACTTATTGAAAGATTATAGATTCTTTTTGAAAAATTTAGATAAAAATGAAAAAAATGAACGAGACTTATATTTAAAACAACTTGCTGATGGAAAAATTATAGGAGCACAAACTGGATATCCATCAATTGATAAACCTTGGTTAAAATGGTATCGCAAAGAATTTATTAATTTACCAGTAAAAGAGATGACTGCTTATGAATACTTTTTAAAATCAACCGAATCATTTCCAAATGCCTACTTAATTAACTATTATGGAAGAAAATTTACAAGAAATGATATTAAGTATGAAGTAGAAGAAAATATGAAAAGATTTAGCGCTATGGGATTAAAAGAAGGTGATGTTGTATCTTTAATAATGCTTAATGTTCCTGAAGCAATATTTTTATTTTATGCACTTATGCAAATGGGTATTACAGCAAATATGATAAAATTTGATGAAAGTAGTGAAAGAATAAAATATATGACAGAACTAACCAATTCAAAATATTTGTTTGCATCTGCAGTACCATTTATTATAGAAAATGTTAATGGCGCACTAAAAAATAATAAATCATTAAAAAAAGTATTCGTAGCAGATTTAACACAATCACTACCTCTTGGCTCACAATTTAAAATGTTATATGACCAATTAGAAATAAGTAGAAAAATAAAACAATCTACAAGTCAAGAAAAAATAAATTCAATTGAATATATGGCTATTGAATTTAAAAAACAAATGCAAGCATTAAAAGTATCAAAGCAAAATTTACAAACGCTTATTCAAAATAATCCAAAATTTGAATTATTCAATAATTGGCTTAAAACTGCTAAAAATTATAAGTTAAATAAAAACAATAAAAATTTAGCACACCATACTGCTACAATTGTATATACTGGTGGAACTACAGGAAATCCGAAAGGAGTAAAATTAACAAATCATAACTTAAATTCTATGGCGCATGCTTTAAAATATGGAGAATATAATTTTGATTTAGGAAAAACTTCCGTAAATATTTTACCTCCTGCTATAGCATATTATTTTAACGCAATACACGGTAACATATCTTTAGGAGTAGAAGTTAGTCTAATTTCTCATTTTACACCTGAAGAATATCCTTACATTATCAAAAAATATCATCCAAATATTTTTATGTCAGGTCCTATTTTATTGGAAAACATAAGAAAAGCAGATATTTTAAAAGATACTTCATTTATGATTGCACCTATTTCAGGAGGTGATAAATTGCAAGAAAGTGAAGAAATTTCTTTCAATAACTATCTAAAAAAATATGGTTCTAAAACAACAGTACATCAAGGATATGGTATGAGTGAAGGGAGTGCTGCTTCTACTTATTCAAAAGACAATGCTTATAAATTAGGAAGCGTAGGAATCCCTTTTATAAACTTAACAGTTTCTATTTTTGAATATAAAACAGACAATGAACTTACTTATAATAATGTTGGAGAAATTTGTATTACAGGAGATACAATTATGCGTGGATATTTTGATAACGATGAAGCCACAAATCAAGTTTTAATGAAACACAAAGATGGAAAAATTTGGTTACACACTGATGATTTAGGTTTTATGGATAATGAAGGACACGTATTTCATCGTGGAAGAGCAAAAAGAATGCTTACACGAAGTGGTGAAAAAGTTTGGCTAACCGAAATAGAAAACTTGGCAAGTTCCCATCCCAACATTGAAAAATGTTCTTGTGTTAAATTGAATGATTCTATTGAAAGAGAAGTACCAATTTTACATATTGTATTAAAAGAAAGTGATAATTTAGAAAATTTAATAGATGAACTAAATATATTAATAGAAAAGAAATTAAATAAAATTTATGTCCCTAAATATTATATTATTAGAAGTGAACTTCCCTATAGTGAAGTAAATAAAAAATGCGATTTTAAAAAATTGGAATCTGAAAATATTTTTGACGAAAATGAATATACCATTAATGGACAAATTATTGTGAAAAATGGAGCATATACTTTGAAAAAAAGATACAATAAAAAATTGTGATTCTTTTTTTTATATCTTGACTTTGACAGTAAAAATGTGCAAACCTAGGTAAATAAAGGGTTTGCAC
>CAZIDI010000032.1:0-10373 GCA_964537805.1 uncultured Muribaculaceae bacterium
AAGTAAAATTGTAAGAAGATCCATTTGGAGATAAATAAGCATAATTATAAGATCCCTGAGAAATAGAAATAATATTATCTTTATAATTATCAGCTAGTAAGTTGACACATTCGGCTTTAACGTCTGGAACTAAAAATATAAACCCTAATAATGAAATTAATATATACTTCTTCATAAAATTTTCCTTTCTAAAGAATAAAAAGAGAAGAAAAGAAATAAATGAACAAATTTCTTAAACTCCCCTTCTCTTTTACAATTATTAAATATGAAGTAATCTTTTTGAAATTTTAATAATTGAATAAGTTAATGTTACACCAAATGGAATAAACAAAATTGGTGTAGAAGTTATTGTATCAACCACAGTTGTAACAAAACCCATTAAACCAGTGAAAATAGAACCTAACGCATTTAGCGTTGTAGCCAAATTTTCTCCCACTATAATCACCTACCTCGCTTTTTATTCTTTTTTTAATTTATATAATAAATGGATTAATCCATTTATTAACTTATTACGTTTGGACTCTTGTTTGTCCTCTGATTTTTTTATATAATCCCAATAATCTTTACAATTTATAAAATCATTTTTATCAACATATAGAATTTGGACTATGAAGTGCCCAAATTGGTTGACATAATCAACTTTAAAATTATAATTCGTAACTTGATTAACTGTTTTAAAATAAAAACAATTATGATTAGGATTATAATAAATTAATAACATTTCCATTAAAATCAATACTTTCTATAACAGTTCTGCTCCTTAATGGATTTGTTGGATTTGGTAAATTCTTAAATGTGGCCATTGCAGGTACATAAAACATATCCTTCGTAAATTTATCAAATATTGAATAATCATAAAACATAGATAACTCAGCATAACCCTTAAATTTACTTGTATCAGAAAACTTTGTTTCATCTGCAAAAATAAAACCTAAACGGCAACCAGAATTTTTATGTTTTTCGTCTTGTTCGTAACGCAATACGTTTAAAATTATAATTTCTTCTTTCATATATACACTACTCTCCTTTTGTTTAAGTTAGCAAACAAAGGGTTTTACAAACCTTTTGTTTGAAAATCAATTATATTTATATTGGCTTTTGTCAATAACCAATCCGGCATAATCCAGTTGGTTATTCCGTTTGGAAATTGACAAAAATACAACTAAGCGTTTTTTTAAGGGATTTCAGTAGCAACCACCTCATAAACCGTTCACTACTGTTCGACTATAACTAGAACCTCAAGGACATGTCAAGTCCTCTATAAACCCTAACTAGCCAATCTGTTTTCGATTACTTTATAAATTAAGATTAGAAGAACATCTCCAAATCTTATTGCCTTGTCTATCTCTAGATTCAATAAAAGTTCCTAAATAAGTATTATCTATATAAGCAACAACACTATCAAAACATTGTAAAATAGTCATTGTACTATTTCCTTCTTTTAAATTAACTTGAATAGCACTTACGTACTCTTTAATAAAATCAAAACTTACATTTTCTCTAATATATCTTTCAATAATCTCATTCATTTTATTTTTCTCCCTCTAAGACTAGTATTACTAGTCCTCTTGATAAAAAAATTATACCAAAAATAAGGACTAGTGTCAATAGTCCTTTTGATAAAAAAGTTAAATAATATAGTAAAGTAAACGCAGGTGAGAAGTATGGAAATAAATGCAAATAAATATAGACCAAATGAGATATTAAAATTTATAAGGCAAAATGCAAATAAGACACAAGAAGAATTAGCAAAATGTATAAAAAAATCTAAAAATTGGGTAAAAAACAATGAACAAGGTTTAAATAGATATTATTTTGAAGATTTAATACAGATTGCAAATATATGCAATGTAGAAATCATAATAAAAGATAAAAAAGAAAAATAAATAAAAAACCTTATCCAAGAAGATAAAATTCTTTTGAAAGGGGGATAATATAATGATACAATTTTTTGCAATAGTAACTGTAATAATTGCTGTAAGTTGCGGAACAGAAATAATACGTAAATTTATTAACAAAAAATAATAACAATATAATCCCATATATATTGTAACACGAGTATAATAAAATTAAAACTGATTTTTTTGACAAATATGTCAATTTATGCTATTATGTATTTAGCAAAGAAATTTGCATATAATAAAAAAGGGAACATTCAGTTTTCCAATGTTGAATGTCTACCCCAATAAAATGGTTAAGACATTTAATTCAAATGCGAATTAAGTGTCATTTTTTTATTTCTACTACCAACTGGGTAAGGAGTAATAAAATGATAGCAATGTGTTCAAGAATCTTTATTACAAAGGTTCTTTTATCCATTTATATCAAACCTCCTCTCTATATAAAGATTAGAGGTAGACACTCAACAACTGATATTCCCTAATAAAATTATACTATATTTTATAATTCGTGACAATAATTTTCAAAAAATTTAAGAAGAAGACAACTAAATGATAAAATTCTAGAAGATGAACAAGCATTAATTGAATATGAACGATTAAAAATGGAATTAAAAAAAGAAAAATTACTTAAAGAAATAGAAGAACTAAAAAAGAACAAATAAAAAAAGAAGTAATCTTCTTTTATAAACTTCTATATTTTACAATATAATTTAATGTTTACCAATGGATATTTAAATTTATAGCGTATATATTTAATAAATATTTTAAAAAAACAATTTGATTCAAATAAAATAATATTATTAAACAACAATGTATATTTCATTTCATTTCCTTTCTATTTAATTTATACCAATAAATAATTTTTACAAGATTTCACAACCAACCCCATTCCCCCTTTTAGAATTGAACTAAAAGGGGTGTTTGTATAATAATTGGAATAAATTTATTCCAATTTCCTATTTGTTTCAGGAACCCTATTCGATGGATCAAGAGCGGGTTTGCGCTCTGGACGGTTATAGCTAAAGAAGAAATAAAGAGGGAAATAACCGCTCATAGCTTAAGAAAGCCTAACATCGAATAGCCTAAAACAAAAAGTTTTCTCGGCATAAAAATTCCAATCGAGAAAACAAACACGAGTGAAATCTAAGAAAAATTATGTAAACTTAAAATTTTACTTTAATATATATTATCGGAACTTGCAAAATGCTTAAAATAGAAATAAATTTATTGATATTAACATTAATAATACTTAGCCATTATATTTCTATTCAAAATATTCTTTTAATATAATATATAATATGGTTGATAAATTTCATAATATTTATTTACTAAGTTTTATATATTTAAAATTTGAAGTTAAATTTAATTTTCCATAGATAATTAATTATACACATTTAAAAATAAATTGATCCTACGAATTAAGAATAAAATCAAAAATTTGGAATCGAACTTTAATTAGATGAATAACTCTCTTAGTCAAATTAAAATTTGATAAGTTGATGTTGTTATCAATGTTAACAAATTATTTTGTTTAGATTGAGTTATAAGTTTTTTGTTTTGAATGTTTGTAAATTTATTATTTTCATAAAATTTTTTTATATTGGATATATTTATTGGTGGCTAATGATAATTAATTAGTATTGGTAATTTTATTTTTTATTAATAATTTAAAATTGAAAGAATTGATTCTATTATATATTTTATGTAAACTTCCCTACCCTTTTGTAATTGTAAATTAAATGTAAATCAATTCTTTTATTTGAATTAAAATCCAAGTATCATTTAAAATATTAACCGTGTAAAATTATGAAGAAGCATTTTATCTTTAAAAGAATTATTTATTTCTTAATGCAGGCTATATTTTATAAAATGGTTGTTATAAAAAGTAAGTCTAATCCATGTTTTGTTGACTTACTTTTTTGTACTATTAAATTGTATTTCTAGATTGTATTTCAGCAATCTTATCAAATACTTCACTAGCATTTCTCTCGTTGATCTCTGTATATCCCAACTCTCTTAAAGCCTGTACTTTAGCAGTATTTAACTCTTGAGTTCGGCTTAATTTTTCTTCATTCTTTCTTTCCATATCTGCTTCCCATCTACGATGTGATTCTGCTAATTTGCTTTTGGAAGCTCCACCATTTGCATATAAAGTCATTGCTGAAAACATGATACTTTCAAAGATATATTGTTGTTCTTCGTTGAAATCAAAAATATTATATTTAATGTAACCATTATTTTTCGCAACATAACCTAAGATATATTTTAGTTCCTTCATGGAAGATAGTGATTGCAAAAAATGATATAAATACTTTAATGTAATAGAACTATCTCTTGTTTTATCTTCATTTAACATTTCTTTTAATAAAAATACGATATCAGAAACTAGTTCTTGTTCTTCTTTTTTTAAACCTGACAATTCTATTATTTCATCTTTTTTCAAAGGACTTTTTTTATAACTAAAAATTTTATTTGACACACTTTGTAAATAGTTATCTGTCAATTCTTTTTCAACAATTTCTTCGCAACTTTTAACTTCTAATAATTTAAATAATAGTTGACATTTTTCTGCTGGCATTTTATTTAAATCGTCACTATCTAAATAATTGTATACCATTTGTCTAGAAACACCTAAATACTTCGCTAAATTGACTTTAGAGATGTTTGTTCTTTTTAATATTAAATTTATTTTATCAACTGTATTCATGTTTCATCCTCTCCTACTTCTATTTTATCATGTATTGTTAATATGTCAAGTATCTGTCAACTGAAAATGGAATAATTGTCTTAAAGAAAAGAACGGTATTTTATTACCATTCTATTTTGTATTTTGGAAAATACTTATTTATCTTCTTTTCTTTTATCATGTTTTTTATAATATTAAGATGATACTAGGTATTTTTTTATTTACTAACTGGAAGTACACTGATTGATCTGGCAATTTCTACTAATTCTGATGTTTCTATACTTTCACTAACCATATAATATTCAATCCCATTGCTTTGCCATGTTAAAGAATTTGTTCCAATTACTCCAATTACGTCTGATAGGAAATCAAATTCTCCACTTACTGGAATAACTACTCCTTCTTCTGAATAACTTATTGTTTCTTCTACTAAGATGAATGAACTATCCCCTCCAAAGGTTAATATTAGTCTCTGACCATCGTCTGTATCTACGGTTTCTTGACTAGTTAAATAGGTGTTGCTTGGTAAGTACATTGGATAGATCACATCATCGATTGTAGCAGTTTGTTCTGTTTTTTTCTCGTTAGTGGTTTCTTCGTTAAATTGATTTTCTTCTGTAGTAGTTTGATTGCTGTTATTGTTATTTGTTGTACTGTTAGATGATTCATTTGAATTGGTGTTATTACTGCTATTATTATTTGTGTTAGAAGTATCATTGGTGCTATTATTAGAACTTTCTTCTTCAGTATTATTATTTGTACTGCTATTGGATGTATTAGTTTTACTATTTGTCTTTAATATTTCACTTAATTCAAAGTAATTTTTATCAAATTCTTTGTTATATTCTTGTTGTTTAAATTCCATTACAATCTGTATATTATCATCTTTGTCAACTACTTCTACTTTGGTAATATTTGCATCCTGATCTACATATACTTTTTGTTTTACTAAAGATTTGTTGTTTGGATAGTTTACTGTAGATGAAAAGTAGTAGCCATCTCCTTTGGTTTGAAATTCGCGATCTTCATCTTCTGATAAATCTTCTAGGATAGATGTTAATAGATATACTTGGGAGTTGTTATATGGCCAATCACTTTGAAATTTGAAACTTTTATTTAGGGATGGTGTTACAACTGATACCCTCTAAAGTTACAAATTTATAGGTAATATTATACAGAAATGTAAATTAAGTCATTGTACATAGCATATATAGAAATAATTTATATTTCAGTATTTTTTTCAAAATTATAAAACAGAATCTATTTTATAATAAACATGAATATTTCCATTTTCGTGGATCGTAATTTTATCAATTAAACTTGCTATAAAAATTGATTCTTCTATGTATTTTTGATATATTTTTTCAAAATACTCTTGATAGTTTATAGTCTTTAAAGTTGCTTGTTCCTTTTTGAGTTCTGCTAATCGTTTCTTTTGTATTAGTTGTTCTTCTTGAATTTTTTTCTCCATTCTGAGATATCTTTCTTGATTAATTACTCCGTTTAATTTATCTTCATATAAAAGATCTATCTTTTTTTGATTAAATTCTAGTTCTTTTTCTAGTTTTGTTGCTTCTTTTTTTAATTCAGATGATGTAGATTGTTTTAGTTCTTTTTGATAAATTATTTGATATAATGCTTTTTGATCGATAAAGGAAGTTAGTTCTTTTATTTTTTGCATAATAATTCTTTCTAATTCAATATATCGAATGCTATGGGGAGTACATGCATGATATCTTTTTTTCTTTAAATAATAATTGCAATTTCCATAAATATGTTCTGTTAAACCGTGATGTTTTGTACTTTGATATACTACTCTAAACCCAATTTTGTGTCCACATTCTTCGCAATATACTAGTCCTTTTAGTTTTATATTTTTTAAATTTCTTGAGGGGTGATGTTTTTGATATTTGTTTGTTTGAAATATATTTTGAGCTAACTCAAAAGTAGATTTATCTATAATAGCAGGGCAGGCATTGGTTACTGAGATCCAATTCTCTTGTTTGGTATGAATTCTTTTTTTAGATTTATAATTTACTTTTTTGCTTCTTCCTTGTGTTAAGTTGCCTATATAAGTTGGATTTGTTAAAATATCAGTAAGAGTTCTTGGAGTCCAAATGCCAAATAAACTAGATTTTAAACCGCGATTCATGTTTTTGTAGATGCTTGGAATTGGAATCTTGTCTTCCGTTAGAGTAATTGCTATTTTGGAAATGGAGTTTCCTTGAATAAACATTTTAAAAATTCTTTTAACGATTAAAGCGGATGGTTCGTCTATTATCAACTGATGTTTGTTTTCTGGATTTTTTTGATATCCATAAGGAGCATAGGCTCCTACAAACTCTCCATTTCTTTTTTTAATATTTAAACTGGCTCTGATCTTATTTGAAATGTCTTTTACATACATATCATTATAAGCACTTTTAAACAATAACATATCATTACTGTTAAAGACTGTATCTATATTATCACATACGGCTACATATCTAACATTATGTTCTGGAAAAAATTTTTCTACGTAATAGCCAAATTCTATGTGATCTCTTCCTAGTCTAGAAGTATCTTTTGTTATTATCATGTTTATCTTTTTTGATTCAATATCCCTTATCATTTGATTAAAGCCTACTCGATTAAATGTTGTGCCACTGACACCGTCATCTACATATTCTTTGACATAAGTTAAATTGTGTTCTTTTATGTAATTCATTAATATGGCTCTTTGGTTGGTGATAGATCCGCTTTCTCCTGTTTTTTCGTCTTCTTTGGATAGTCTTAAATAAATACCTACTTGGTATTCGTTATTCATTTAAATTACCTAATTTTTCTAATTCTTCTTTAAAATAAATTGGGAAAAATTTTTCGACTATCTCTTGTAATTTTATTCCTCCTTCATTAAAGTGGTAAAATACTACATATTCTTGTTTTTTTATCATATATCCCCCTTTCAAAGAAATATATGTTTTCTTATCAATTTTATGAGGTATTTTATATTAAAAATGCTTCAAAGGTTTTTTCTATTTGTAAAAGAAGGAACATAATAAAATGAAAGAGATTAGAATGATAATGTTTTCTATTACTTAGTACTGTTTTTGTTTAAATTCTCTTTCATTAAATGTTCTACTTCTTTATATAACTTTTGGTTTGCTTCTTCTAAAGTCATATTTCCAACTTGAAAAGGTTCTCCATATCGTATCATTAAGTTTTTACTTCTAAATTTATAATCTCCTGTTAAACCAAACGGAACAATAGTAGCATTGGTTTTCTTAGCCATTGATACTGTTCCAAATTTAAAGGGTAATAAAAATATATCTTTTGTTTTGTTTCTTGTTCCTTCGGGAAATAATCCAATTGCTCCATCATGCTGTAAAATCTCTAATGCAGTGTCTGTAGCTGCCTTGTCTTTAATACTTCTATCAACTGGAATACAACCAACAAAACGAAAGAACCAAGCTAGTTTACCTTCGAAGTATTCTTTTTTTGCCATATAATGAATGGTTCTTTTTGTAGCCATAATCGTTAAGCATTGATCATAGACATGTTTATGATTTCCAACAATTAGAATAGGCCCTTTCTTAGGTATTACTTCTTTATTGATAATAGTTGGATGATAATATAGACGAAATAAAACACGCATAAAAGGAGTAAGCAAGCGATATCCAAATTCTCCTTTAAATCTTTTCTTTGCCATCTAATTCTTCCTTTCTCTTTTCGTTGTTTTCTTGTTGTAATTTTCTAAAATCAACTTTTCCGACCATTGTTCTAGGTAAAGATTTTCTAAATTCATATTCCTGTACTTTTGCATATTTTGGTAAATTTTTGTTACATAAATCTTTTAATTCTTCGATTAATTTTTCATTCTTACTAAATCCTTTATTTAGAACAATAAAAGCTTTTGGTACTTCTTGTTTGTAAGGATGTGGAATTCCTACTACCGTACATTGCATAACAGCAGGATGTGACTCTAGCAATGTTTCTATTTGTATTGGATATACATTATATCCCGAACATATGATTAATCTTTTTAAACGGCTTGTATATTTTATAAAGCCATTCTTATTCATAATTCCCAAATCACCAGAATGGAGCCAAACGTTACCATCTTTATGAATATGTAAGGCAGCATTTGTCTCTTTTTCATTATTATAATAACCTAACATAACATTAGGTCCGCTGATGCATATTTCTCCTTCTTTACCATATGGAACTTCTTCATCTTCAGGAGAAAAAATTCCAATATAACAGCCAGGAAAAGGGATCCCAACAGAACCATATTCTAAAATATTTTTAAAGCCTAGCGCTACTGCTGCTAAGCATTCGCTCATGCCATATCCTTGAATAATTCTAGTAGTTGCTCCATGATCGTGTAAGAAAGTATTAATCTTTTTTTCTAGAGATAAACTTAATGTATCCCCTCCGGATATTACATATTTTAAGTAATTTAATTTCATATTATCTGCTCGTTCGCTTTTTAACATTGCTTCAAATAAAGTGGGTACACCGATTACAAATTCTGGTTTGTGCTTATTTAATATTTTATCAAATTCATTTGCTTTAAATTGAGGGATTAAGATACATTCTGCTCCTAAACATAGTGGTGTATAAACACAGACTCCTAAACCGAAGCCATGAAAAATTGGCATAATAGATAAGCATTTATCGCCAACTTCTAATTCGTCAAAAACAATTCGAGACTGTTCTACTAAAGTAACAAAATTTCCGTTTGATAGAACGATTGCTTTGGGGTTTCCGGTAGAACCACCACTATGAAGCATAACAGCAGGTGTATTTTTCTTTCCAACGTAATGATAGCTATTTTTATAATTACTAGCACTTTTAATAAAATCTTTCCAATAAATATATTTTGTATTTCTTTTTGGTAATTCTGTCTTTAAACCAACCGAAATATCATAGGCAGTTTTCATCAAAAAAGGCATAGAATTACTTGGTCTAACAATGACTACTTTATAAACTTCTGTAGTATCTATAATATTCTTTACTTTGGCATAATCCATATCAATTAAAATCATCATGACACTACCAGTGTCTATTAGCATATTTTTAATTTCGTTTTCACTAGATAATGGGTGTATCATATTTGAAATTGCACCAATTTTATTTAAAGCAAAGAAAGCAATTACTCCTTCAGGTGTATTTGGCATACAAATGGTAACAACATCATTCTTTCTAATTCCATAATTTAAGAAAGAAGATGCACATTCATCTATTTTATGAGATAAATCTTCATAAGTAATTTTTGTTCCAAAATAGTCTAGTGCTTTGTTCTTGGGATATTTTTTCATATTGTTTAGGAAATGTTGATAGATAGAAACATCTGGTATATTAAAGTCTAAGTCTTTCTTATTATAATATTTACTCCATGGAGCGTTTGGTTTCTTTTTAAATCCGAAAAAACGAAATAATTTCATATCTAAAATACTCATTATTTACCACCTTTTTCTTTTAACTCATTTGCTATTTTTTTCATGAGTTTATCATTTTCTAATCCTAATTCTTCTTTTACAAAATAAGGTTCATAAAACTCTAAAGTAGGGCCTTTTCTAAATAGACGGTATTGTCCAGTAATGGTAAAAGGAACTAAATAGGCATTGGTATCATAACTCATTTTTACTGCCCCTATTTTAAAAGGTAAAATGGTATCTTTTGTTTTATTTATTGTTCCTTCTGGAAATATTCCTATTACTTTATCTTCTTTTAATACTTCTTTAGCACTATAAAGGGCATTTTTATCATGAATACGACGATTTACAGGAATTAGTCCCATATTT
>CAZIDI010000033.1:0-10342 GCA_964537805.1 uncultured Muribaculaceae bacterium
TGTTTTATCAATAATATCTCTTAAACGATCATTTGGAATAATAATTAAAGTATCGACGTGTTTTTTTAATTCCTCCACACCAACTAAAGCGTGTTCCATTCTTCTTTTTCCTTCAAAACGGAAAGGTTTAGTTACAATTCCTACGGTTAAGGCTCCTAAATCTTGAGCAATTTCGGCAATAACAGGTGCTGCTCCTGTACCAGTTCCTCCACCAAGTCCACAAGCAATGAATACCATATCTGCACCGCGAATGGCTTCTTCAATTTCAGCTTTACTTTCTAATGCTGCTTCACGTCCTACTTCAGGATTAGATCCTGCTCCACGGCCACCCGTTATACTTTCACCAATTTGAATTTTGTGTTCGGCTTTTGAGGCATCTAATACTTGCTTGTCGGTATTGACAACGTAGAATTCTACTCCTTGTACGCCTTCCTCAATCATTCGGTTAACTGCGTTACAGCCGCCGCCTCCTGCACCAAATACTTTAATTTTGGCAATTGGATTTATTTTAAGTCCATTACTAATTCCTTCCATAGTACACTCTCCTTAATTATCAAAAAAATATCCAAATAATTTTCCTAATACGGAATTATCCGATATATTTATTTTTTTATGTTTTCCACTTAACTCTTCTAATTCTTCTAAAGAAAAAATAGAAAAATCTTTGCCTCGTAATCTTAATTTACTATCATAATTCTTAATAATACCTAGGCAAGAGGAATACTTATTGTTTCGTACTCCAATTTCGTGCATACGTGCGAGTTTGGCACTTCTTCCAAAAACACTTTCTAGTGCTAATAGAAAATCATCCATCTCACTTACGCCGCCCGTTACTATTATATAATGAATTTCTTTTTTTGTTAAGTAATTAATTTGTTTTTTTGCAATATTTAGTATTTCTTCTAGTCTGCTCATAATAATTTCACTTAACTCATATTGGTTAACAGATATTTCTTCTCCTAACCTATTTGTAACAGAAATGGTGCTACTGGCTTGGGCCATTCGTTTATGAGCAAGGCCAAGATTTTCTTTTAAGTTTTTTGCATCACTTCTCGTTACCTTATATATAAATGATATATCATTATCGATATTTTGTCCACCAATTTCGATTACAGAAGTATTGGTAAGTACTCCTTTATTGAATATAGATACAATTGTACTGGCTTCTCCAATATTGATTATTGCTCCAATTCCACTATCTATTTTTTCATTTTTTAAAGCATAATAATCTCCTATTGAAGTTAGAGTAGTATCAATTACTTCTACTTCCAATTTTTGGAAACATTCAAGGATCGGCGTCATATTTTCTTTTGGTATCATCGTAATCACAGTTTTTACTTGCAACTTTTTGGCTAACATATTTAAAGGATTTTTTACGGGTTCATTTTCATTTAGTTTAAAGCCCGCCGGGACAATATCGACAATTTCATAATTTTCAGGAATTTTATTATAAACGGAAGCTTGCATCGCACGTACGATATCTATTCCTTTTATGACTTTTTCTTCACTTGTAATGGTAGTACTTCCCTCACTAATCATAAATTCTGTCTGAAAACTTGGGACTGTAATAACTACTTTTCGTATCTTTAATCCTAAAATATCTTCGGCTTTTTTTATTGTTTCTTTTAGTACTGGAGTAAATGCTTCTTTGTTGATCACTAAACCGTTTTTAATACCTTTGGATTTCGCCTCCGCAACCGCTAGTATATTTGTTTTGTTTTTCATAATTTCTGCTACAATTATTTTAACTGTACTTGAACCAATATCAATACCTGCAATAATTTTTCTCATACGACGGACTCCTATTTTATTTCTAGTATTATTATAAAAGAATTATCTAGAAAACTCAAGTTTTTTCAAGAAAAAAGAATAGGCTTTCTATTCTTTAAAACAACTTCAAGATATCTTGAAAAGTAATATATACCATTAAAATCATCAGTAAAATAAATCCAACCATATGAAAAGCATTTTCAATTTTGGCATTGACTGGACTTCCTTTTATTTTTTCAATAATCATAAATAGCACTCTTCCTCCATCGAATGCTGGAAAAGGCAAGATATTAATAAAACCAACATTGATACTTAAAAAAGCAATTATATATACAACTTGGGCAAGACCAATACTTATCGAATCTCCCACAACACCATAAATACCAACTGGGCCAGATAAAGCACTTAAAGAAATTTTACCGCTAAATAAACTTGTAATGGTAAGTAGCATAGAAGACATAATACTATTAAATTTAGCAAAAGCGTATTTTAAACTAGAAAGAAATCCATAATGCTTCGTAGTATCCACACCAAAACCAAATTGCACTGTTTCGCTACCATCTTCTGCTTTTATCTTTTTAGGAGTTACTTCGTATGTTTTTTCTTCTCCATTTTCCTTTTTTACCACAAAGGAATAGGTATCATTTTTACTTTTACGATATAAGGCAATTTGTAATTTATCCCAAGAAGTAGTTTTAATCCCATTTAGCTTTATAATTTCATCACCTACTTCTACTCCAGCACTTTCCATAGCAGAATCTTCCAGAACCGTTCCCACAATTGGTTTTGTTGTAGTAGAACCCATAAATAAAGCCATAAAGAATAAAATCACAATCGATAAAATAAAATTGTTGACAACCCCCGCTACTAAAATAATGAGTCTTTGTAACCAAGGTTTATTACACATAAACTTTTCTTTTGGTGTTTTATCATCATCTTCGTAAACTTCTCCTGCCATAGAAACAAAACCACCAATAGGAAAAGCACGAATATTATAATGAATACCATCACGACCCTTATGCGTATGAATAATAGGTCCCATGCCAATTGAAAATTCATAAATAAAAACTCCAAATTTCTTTGCCCAAATAAAATGCCCAAATTCATGTACTAAAATAATAATTCCTAAAATAAATATTAATACAAGTAATGTTATAAACCACATATTTTTTCCTCCTTAAAATAATCCTATTATACTGATATAACATAATACAATAAATAATAAACTATCTATACGATCCAGTATTCCGCCGTGCCCCGGTATTAAGCTACTAAAATCTTTTATTTCATTTTCTCTTTTTATTTTGCTAAATACCAAATCTCCAAACTGTCCTATAATGGATAAGATAGTTGATAAAAGTAATATTTTTAAAATAGACAAATCTCCAATTTTAAATAAATAAAATATAGAAGATAATAAAACACCCATTATAGAACCTCCAATGCAACCCTCCCAAGTTTTATTAGGACTAATCGTTGGACTGCATTTATGTTTGCCTATAGCACGCCCTATTAAGTAAGCAAATGTATCGGTAAATACAGCAATAAAAATCAAATAAACTAAAATCCACACATTGAAGAAACGAAGAACAAGTATCCCTTTACAAACTAAAGTTAAAAATAAAATACTTCCATATAAATACATTGCTTCGTGAGTAGTATATTTTTCCTTCTTATAAAATAAACAAGGTAAGAAAAGAATGATAAACGTAAATGCCATATATTGAGGATTTATATCTAGACTCGGTATCTTAGAAAATATTTGCTCAAATATAAGAAATGACAAATTTAAAATGCTTAAAAAGAACATACCATTAGGAATTTGTTTATGATGTTTTTTTAATTCCATTAGTTCTTTTAATGCCAAAGCCGCTACAAGCACAGAAAATATCGTAAAATAAATTCCTCCTAAAAAAAGAATGGGAATACCAATAGCTAAAATCAAAATGGCACCAATAATCCGTTTTTTCATATACTAACCTCTTTCTTAAGTATAATAATGTGTTTCTTAAATGTCAATTTCCTTTCTCATGTTTCACAAAAGTTAGACGTTAATTTTAATTTTTTCGTTCCTATTAAAATTGTATTCGTATTCTTACATTTTAAGAGATGATAATTCTCAAATTTATAAAGTTCTTTTTCGCTATTTTCTTCCATTTCGGCATCTTTTACCCATTTTTCAAAAGTTAATTTTTTGGTTTCAAGAGCAAGGATAATATCATAAATCGTATTTTCATCGTATTTTACAAAAATTTCATCCAAACATTCACTATAGTATTGGTAATCTTCTACTTTTGTTAACGCTTTGGGTTTATTTTTACAAGTTTTTTCTTCAATCACATTTACACTAAATTCATCGTAATTGTTTACAAGTGTTATTTTAGCATCGTACATTATAATCTCATTATTTTCTTTTTTAGCAATTTTTCCTGTAACTACAACATTATCGTAGATTTCATAATAACCATATAATTTTAAATTTCCTTGGTTATTTTTTACTTTTAAAGTTGCATTTTTATTAAAAATGATGCTTCCTACTAAATTATTTTTGTTTTGTTCATAAGCTTGTAAAGATATGTAATCATTGCCAAAAACTTCACTTACTTTTCCTCTAATGGTAATAAATTTAGAATGGTACTTCTTGTAATTTAGATTTGCACTATCTAAAAAAGTATTAATGTCCTTTTCTTCTAAAGTATAATCACAAGCATAACTTTTTTTATACATTGTATCTAATATGCTAATTCCATTACAATTATACACACGATAGAAAATACTATTATAAGTAGAAAAAGCCTCTTCTGTTTTATTTTCAATAGCAAATATAGGAACTCTTTTTAAAAAGGAAACGCAACCATAATCGATAGCATAAATAAGCGAAAAAAGAAATAACAAAATGATGGCTACTTTAAATCCTATTCTTTTTTGAAATACTAAAATAGCAATTGTTATTAGTACAATTCCTAATAAAACAGAAATAAATCGTAATAAACTATACCTATTTATAAAAAATGGTACTACCAGTAGTAAAATTCCCATACCTTTTAAAAGCAAAGATTTTTTGTTCATATTTTACTCCTATCTATTATTAGTATAACATAAGCATATCCTTTTAAAACGAAAAAGTTAGTATTTGTACTTACTTGTTACAAATTACCTGCCTTTTCTTTTTTCTATTAATTCTTCTTTTGCAAAATCTGCACAATATAAGCAAGATAAATCAAAATCATCGGATAATACTAAGCTTTCAGCACTCGTTAGACTCCTTAAATCCAAAATTTCATCATTATAGTTGGTAATAGTACTTATTAAACCGTTTAAATATAAATGTCTTATTAAAGCTTTAAATTTCTTAGGGATTGTTTTAAATTCAGTTGAAGATAAAGCAATTTCACTTTCATCACAACAAAATAGCATTGCATAGTCCTTTACTATTTTTATTTCTTTGATTCTTGGATCTTGGTGATAAACATTTTTAAAGTATTATTTAAATAAATACCAAAAAAAGTTAACACTTTTTGTGTTAACTTTTACTAATTTTTTTAAATTAGTTGATAGCGTCTTTTAATTTGCTTCCTGCTTTAAATGATGCAACAGTTTTAGCAGGGATTTTAATTGCTTCTTTTGTTAATGGATTGATACCATTACGAGCAGCTCTTTTCTTAGCGCTGAAAGTTCCAAATCCTACGAAAGTAACTTTTCCTTCTTTTTTTAATCCTTCTGTGATGGCATCAAATGTAGCATCTAATGCACGACCAGCAGCAGCTTTTGAAATTTCTGCTTTTTCAGCAATTCTTTCAATTACGTCATTTTTTGACATGTTTTCTTACCTCCAATACATTTTTTTATAAGGGCACTATAGCCTTACATACTAAAAATAGCAAAAATATGTCTTAAAAGCAAGAAAAAATGCTTAATTTACAAAATTTTCCGTTTTTATATGACATTTAGTTGCAATTTATTTGACAAAAATAAACATTTTTAGTAATTATATTTATCTTATTTATAATTATATTAAGCTTAACATAAAAAACAGACGCTATACCAAACATCAAGATTTTACTTGCTATAAGGTATAGCGTCTTCCAAAACCATGTAAGACGTTATCAATTTGGTGACACTTACATTTATAATGTACACAATTTTGTGTTTTGATACCACTTTTTTACAAAACAATCGTAATTAAATTATTAGAGCCTTTATTTACAATTTTGGTAACAGTTTGACTTAATTTATAACGCATATTCTCAGGCATAACGGATAATTTTGCTTGAATTCCTTCTTTTACTATAACATCTAGGCTTCTACCAAAGATTTCACTTTTCCAAATACTTGATGGATCTGTTTCATAATCTTTCATAATATAGTTAATAAGTTCTTTACTTTGCATTTCAGTTCCTATGATTGGTTCAAAAGTAGATTCTACATTTACTTTCATTAAATGAATACTAGATGCTACGGCTTTTAATTTAATACCATAACGAGAGCCTTGCTTAATAATTTCTGGTGTAGATAATGTCATATCTTTTAGGCTTGGATAAACAATTCCGTATCCTGTACTTTTTGTCATTTTAAGGGCATCTTTAATACTATCTAATTCTTCTTTTCCTTCTTTATATGTCGTAAATATCTTTAATAGTCCTGCTTTAGTAGTTACCATATCCCCCATTAATTCTTTTAATACTTCATTATATAATTCATCACTACTTTCTAAGGTAATAGTAACATTTCCAGTAGAAGTATCTACATCACTGATATAACTTTTTGAAATAATTTCGGAGTCATTGAACATTGTAAGGATATTATCGACATCACGTATCTTATTGACAGAAATAACACTTTCTTTTATTTTATCTAAATAATGTTTTTTAATATAGTGTTCATTGTCTAAGACATGTACCCATTTAGGAATATTGACTTGAATATCTAATACTGGGAATTCATATAAGGCTTCTTTTAATACTTGTAAAATTTCTGGTTCAGTCATTTCGGTAGCATTTAACGGAATTACGGGAACGTTGTAACTTTCTCTTAACTCATTTGAAAGTGTAATTGCACTACTACTTTCTTTATTTTTGGTATTTAATACGACGATAAATGGTTTCCCTAATTCCTTTAATTCCGTAATTACCTTTTCTTCGGCTTCGACATAGTTTTCACGTGGAATTTCTCCAAATGAACCATCCGTTGTCATTACAATTCCAATGGTGGCATGATCTTTAATTACTTTTTCTGTTCCAATTTCTGCTGCTTCATAAAAAGGCACAGATTCTTCGAACCAAGGAGTTTTTACCATACGAGGATTTCCGTCCTCATCAACATGTCCATTGGCTCCTTTAATGATATAGCCAACACAATCAACTAACTTAATATTGGTTTCAAATTCATCTACTTTTAGAGTAGCTCCACTACTTGGCACAAATTTAGGTTCGGTAGTCATAATGGTTTTTCCTTCTGCACTTTGAGGAATTTCATCTAAGCATTTTCTTTTTTCATATTCATCTTCTATATTAGGAACAACCAAGTTTTCAATAAAACGTTTGATAAAAGTTGATTTACCACATCTTACGGCCCCTACAACGCCTAAGTATATTTCTCCATTGCCACGTGTAGCAATTGATTTAATAATTTCACTTTTTTCCATTTTACTAATCCTTTCATCTTTTCTATTTAACCCTATGAAAAAAGAAAGTCTTTTAGAACTTTCTTTTTTAAAATTTAATAAAATCAAAATTAATGTAATGTTTTTATAAAATCTTTTATTGCATTTTCACTTACCCAATTTCCAGTAACTGTATATAAAACATTATCATAAATGAAATGGGCTATTGTTATATGCTCAACATTATACATTTCATTATGCATATTAATATCAAACGGAACAAAGTATACATCAACTCCTAATGAATTTACTTTAAATATTTCAGTTTCTTTTTTTGTATATTTTGGCATTTGAAATCCCACATATTCTTTTTTCATTTGTTCCGTTGCGTATGGGGTTAAAAAACTCATACTTAAATTTATTTTAGAAGCATTAGGAATTCTTCCTTCTTCTACATTTTCTTTAAAATATATATTTTCTGATGTAATATCATCCCTTTTAAAAACCACGTGAGCAATTTTATTATCAATTTGTTCTAATATGTCAATATTATAATTATCTGTTTCATATAAATCACTTGTCAGTAAATGTATACCTAAATTTTTTTCTAATTCTGTTTCTTTTATTGATTTTTTTCTTCAAGAAAATTACTATTACAATTTACTTTCTCATTAATTGACTTCTCAATAGTATATGTGTACACTTCTTCTTTGCGCTCTTCTGTGGAGTATTAAAATTTAGTGGTTCAATTGGAAGTTATTATGATAATATGCAAGGAGTAAAAATTTCATAATAAAAAATAGATATCTTTCACAAAATTAATTTTTTCAACCTTTAAAAAAATTGATAAAATTAAATTATCAATTTTTTTGTGTAAATCTAAGTTATTTTAAAATCCTTTCTCTTACTAGTGCATAGTCTTCTAAATTTCCAATGCTTACATTCACAGTTTCACGGTTCGTACATTGACTTAGTATAGGAACTTCCCTTTCGTAGCTGTAAAAATCATGATACTAAGTAAAAATGATTCTTCTGTTTTTGGGGTTACTTCTTGCTCACAAGAAATCTTTGCACAACTTAATTGTTTTTCATATGTTTCTCTTAGAAAGGAATGATGTAGCATACCGTTATAAGCATATCCTTTCAAAGTTAATTTCTTTGGTTTCCAAAGTTTTTTTAAATCTATATCTATAAGTGCCTTATAATAACATGATTCATTCCAACATCCCAAATAAAAGGAATATCTATTGTAAAGGTTCATTTTCTGAATTATAAAAATAACTTCCCTGTGATTCTCTTTTCCACTCTATTTGTCAAGTAGAGATGTTTATACATTTTCATAAAATAAATCATCTGGTTTTAAATGAAATACATCTGCAATTTTAAGCGCCATATCGTAGTAAAGCCTTCTTTTTTTATGTTCAATTTGCCAATAAAAACATTTACTAATTCCTAACTTTTCTGCCATATCATCATAACTTAAACCTTGCTTCAGTCTTATATTCTTTAATTTTTGATACCCATTTTCCATACTTTTCCCTCATTTGTTTAAATTATAGCACATTTTATTACAATAACCCACAATTTCCCGTATTTTCAAACATTTTTAGAGAAAATTAAAATTAGGGTGATACGATGTTAGGAAAGTTAAAAGAATTACGAGAATACGAAGGGTATACACAAGAATATGTTGCAAACTATTTAAAAGTTGAACGTAGTACTTATGCTAGTTGGGAAATTGAAAGAGATACGATTCCCTTGCGAAAATTAAATGATTTAGCAAACCTTTACCATACAACGCTAGATTATTTAGTTGGCAATAGTCCTACAATGGAAGAAGTAAAAGAAATTCAAAGTATTGATACTAAATTCGTTTCTAAAAATTTAAAAGATTTTCGTACTTCTAAGCATTTAACCCAAAAAGAATTTGCTAAGAAAATTACGACCAGTCAACCCAATATTCATAAATACGAGAATAACAAATGTTTAATTACGACTAACTACGCACTAGAGTTTTCAAAACAATATAATTACTCTTTAGATACTTTAGTAGGAAGAAAGAAAGGAAACTAAATTTTCTATATAAAAAACAACCGAAGTTGTTTTTAAAACATTTTATCAATATTTTTAGGAACTTTATCACTTACAATGGTATTAATAATTTTATCTTCTTGTTCTTTGGAAACATTTTTCCCTGTCATCTTACTTAAGGTAGAAATTACTTCACGCAATGTTTCTGCATCTTTCATATTTCCATCTTGTAATTTCTTAGCAAGACCTATAATCGTATCTTTATTTACTTTGGTCTTTTTTTCTACTTTATTAAAAAAGTCATCTTTAAATTCCATACACTTCACCTAGTGTAATATATGACAAAAATCTATTTCGTTGTCACACTTTTATATTCCTTATAGAATAAATCATCTGGTTTTAATGCAAAGATCGCGGCTATATTCATTGCCATTTCATAGGAAAGTCTTCTATTTTTATGTTCAATTTGCCAATAATAGGCTTTACTGATGTTTAGTTTATTTGCCATATCATCATAACTATATTTGTTTTCCATTCTTAATTTTCTTAAGTATTGCATATTTTCATTTGCCATATTTTTCTTTCCTCCAAGTGGTTTTAATATTACTCTAAATTGTCTGAAAAGTCAATTTTTGTGCAGTTTTTGTATAGTAGACTTGTGTTAAGCAAAAATCTATAGTAATGGTATAAGGAGTTTACTATGAAAATACAAGAAATTGTTGGAAATAATTTGAAATATTATCGCTATCAATCAAATTTATCTCAAGAAAAGTTTTATGGACAATTTGGACTTAACTATCGATATCTAGCAAGTGTGGAACGTGGAGAAATTAATGTATCCGTAGAATTTTTAGATAATTTATCCAAAGTATTAAAGATTGATATACGTGAGTTTTTTAATCCAGATGAAAAAAGATTTATTCACCAAAAAAGAATTGA
>CAZIDI010000034.1:0-10254 GCA_964537805.1 uncultured Muribaculaceae bacterium
GCAAATATTTTTATTCTAACCTAATGACTTTTCGTCAGAAACTTGGTACAATAAATTTATTAATAAAAGAAAAGGGTAGTTTATATGAATGAAAAACAAATCATTGGATTAACAGAAGAAGAAGCCAGAAAACGTTTTCTAAAAGGCAAAAGTAACATTCCCATAGAAACACCATCGAAAACCGTAAAAGAAATTATAAAAGAGAATATTTTTACCTATTTCAATTTTGTTTTTTTCATTATTGCAATATTATTAATTATTGTTGGAGCATTCCGAGATTTAACCTTTCTTCCAATAATTATTGCAAATACTTTAATAGGTATCATCCAAGAAATTCGTTCTAAAAAAGTGATTGATGAAATCACAATGTTAAATAGTCCAACAGCCACAGTAGTAAGAGAAAAAACTGAAAAAGAAATTAGAATTCAAAATTTAGTTTTAGGAGATATTGTTCTTTTTAAAAGTGGTGATCAAATTTGTGCAGATGCTAAAGTGATCAGTGGCCAAGTTTCTGTCAACGAATCCTTACTTACGGGAGAAGAGGATGAAATTGTAAAAACAGAAAATGATGCATTACTTTCCGGAAGTTTCATTATCTCTGGAAGTTGTTATGCCAAGTTAACAAGTGTTGGAAAGGATTCTTATATTTCCAAGTTAACATTAGAAGCCAAAGCCATCAAAAAAGAAGAACAATCCGAAATCATTCGTTCCCTAAATAAAATTGTAAAGCTAGCCGGTATAGCCATTATTCCAATAGGGCTTACCTTATTTATTCAACAATTTGTATTTGCTTACGAAACCTTAAGAGTAAGTATAACAGCGATGGTTGCCTCTATAATCGGAATGATTCCTGAAGGTTTATTCTTACTTGCTAGTGTTACTTTAGCTATTAGTTCAATGCGCCTTGCTAAAAGTAAAGTTCTATTACACGATATGAAATCCATTGAAACACTTGCTAGGGTAGATGTTTTATGTGTTGATAAAACGGGAACAATTACCGATGGAACAATGCAAGTAGATGCTGTAGATATTCTAGATAACTATAAAGAAACGCCTGAAGAATTGAAACGATTAATAGGGGATTTTGTAAATGCCCAAGATAGTGACAACATCACAATGAAAACATTAAAAGAATATTTTACGAACATAAGTGATAAGAAAGCCCAAAATGTTTTTGGATTTTCTTCAGTCTTTAAATACTGTGGAGTAGAGTTAGAAAATACTTCCTATGTTTTAGGGGCTCCTGAATTTATACTTCAAAATACATACGCAACATATCAAGAAAAAATAGAAAGTTACACCAAAAAAGGATTACGTGTTTTAGTCTTTGGAAAATACAAAGGCACTTTAGATGGCAAAGAACTTAAAGAAGAAACCATTCCTTATGCCTTCTTAGTCCTTTCAAATCCAATTCGTAAAAGTGCTAAAGAAACATTTGAATACTTCAAAAAACAAAATGTAGAAATAAAAGTGATCTCTGGAGATAATCCCCAAACCGTTTCCCATATTGCTAAAACGGCTGGGATAGAAAACGCTGAGTGTTATATCGATGCTAGAACTCTTAAAACGGAGGAAGAAATCGAAAATGCTATTTTAAATTACACCATCTTTGGTCGTGTAACACCGGAGCAAAAAAGGAAGTTTGTACTTGCCCTAAAAAAATGTGGTCATACGGTTGCCATGACAGGAGATGGGGTAAATGATGTATTGGCTTTAAAAGATGCAGACTGTGGTATTGCTATGGCCTCTGGAAGTGATGCAGCCATACAAGTAGCAGAACTCGTTTTACTAGAATCTGATTTTTCAAAAATGCCGCAAGTTGTTTTAGAAGGAAGACAAGTTGTCAACAACCTAGAAAGATCAGGAAGTTTGTTTTTAGTAAAAAATATTTTTTCTTTTCTAATCTCTATGCTTGCAATATTTTTTAACGTTAAATACCCTTTAGAGCCTTCCCAAATTTCTTTAATTGGTATGTTTACCATTGGAATTCCGGCGTTCTTTTTATCCCAAGTTCCAAACAAAGACATCATTAAAGGAAATTTCCTAAAAAATATTTTATTCAAATCCATACCTGGTGGATTAGTAGGCACCCTTATTGTAGCAGCAATGGTAACATTCGGAACTATTTTTAAAGCAAGTTCTAGTGATATATCTTCTGCTTCTACCATTTTACTTGCGCTTATCGGTTTAATGGTCCTTTACAATATCAGCAAACCTATGGATAAATATAAGTGGGCCATTTGGATTTTCTGCACTTTTGGTTTATTAATTTCTATTCTTTTCTTAAAAGAATTATTTGGAATTACAGACAAAATGTCTATTCAAGGAACGCTTTTGTGTATCAATTTTATGCTTATTTCTGAAGTGGTATTACGTTATTTAACAAAATTCTTTGAACTTGTGAAAAACCTAAAAAAAAATACTTATTAAAAATAAAAAAAGAAAAATACTAAGTTGTAGTGAATTACTTAGTATTTTCTTTTTGCTCTTTTAATTCTAATTTATAAAGATTTTGATACATTTTATTTTTCTTTAATAATTCATGATGTGTACCTTCTGCAACTACTTTACCATCTTCAATTAATAAAATACGATTACTATTAATAACAGTAGATAAACGATGGGCAATAATTAAAATAGTATATTCTCCTTGCATATTTTGAATGGATTTTTGAATTTCTTTTTGCGTTTCATTATCAAGAGCGCTTGTTGCTTCATCAAATAAAATGATTTCCGTTTTCTGTACCAAAGCCCTAGCAATGGCAAGCCTTTGCCCTCCTGATAAGGTAACACCACTTTCTCCAACCACGGTATCATATCCATCTTTTAAAGTAATAATGAAATCGTGTAAGCAAGCCATCTTACAAGCATTAATCATTTCTTCTTCTGTTAAATCCTCTTTTATAATTTGTAAATTCTCTTTTATACTCATATTAAAAATATAAGGATTTTGACTAATAATAGACAAGTTTCCACGGATAGACTCTTTATCAAGTTCCGTAATGGGAATTCCATCAATCAAAATGCTTCCCTCTTGTGGATAATAAAGCCCAGCAATCAGATTAAAAATTGTTGACTTTCCGCTTCCACTTTTTCCAACAAACGATACAGTTTCATTCGGGTTAATTTTAAAATTGATATTTTTTAAAACTTCTTGCTCTTTATCATATTTAAAACTTACATTTTTAAACTCAATATTTCCTTCTGCTTTTTTAAGTTTCTTCTTACCAAATCCTTCTTTAGGAAATTTATCTCCTTCAATAATATCAAATATTTTTTCAGCAGATAAATTAAAACGTTTCAAATTATCTAAGAAATTTTCAAAGTTAGAAGAAATGCTCATAATATTACCACGATATGATAAAATAATAAGCATTGTGGCCATTTCCAAGTTACCATTAATAATGAAACCAATACCACTCATAATCACAATAAAGTCTAGAATATCACGTATACAACCATTTATAATTTGAAATCTAGCACGTGTACGTTGTGTTGTAATGGATGTATCCCCTAAATCTTTAATTTTACTTTCTGCAGTAGTTCAAAAACTTTTTTCAGCATTTAAAATTTTAATGTCTAGTGCTCCTCTTACAAGTTCACTAATAAATCCAGAAGTTTCTTCCTTTTTCTTTTTTTCTATCTTTCTTTTCTCTTGAATTTTATCTGCAGCATATTTCTGACCAAAAAATAGAATAAGTAAAAATACCAAGTAAATCAAAAAAATAATTTTATTTAAAAAGAAAATACTAATAAATATTCCAATATTCGAAAGTAAAAAAGTAACATAATCCACTAAAGTAATAAATATATCTGCAAGAGTAGTGCTATCGTTATTGATTCTTTCGATAAACAATCCACTCGAATTTTGATTTAGAGTATGCATATTTATTTTTAAAGTTTCTTTAGCCACTTCTAATTGAATATTTTTCTTTACCGAATAGAAAAAACGGTTGATAAAGCAATTATTCACATAGCGAACAACATTTCTTAAAAGCTCTATACCTAATACTGCTAAAGTGATAAATGCTAATTGTTTCCATAATTCGCTAGTTAAAGAAACAATTTGCCTAGCAGAAAGCAAAGGGGGCAATAACACTAATAGCACAATAAAGAATTGAACCTAATAAAAAATAAATTAAACATTTTTTATTTTTTTAGCAAAAGTGTACGTTTTCTTTAAATAACTAAAAAAACCTTTTAGTTTCTTTTCATGGTCTTTTTCCATAAGTAAATCCTCCAATGGCTTTCATTATATAATAAAACATTTAAAAAAGCCATAGAATATAAAAATCTATGCCTTTTTTTTACGATTGTTTCTTTTCTTCTTACAATACTTTTTTTGCTTTCTTCTCGGAATACTGAGTTTAATCACGAAATGGTATAAATGAGGAGCCATATATCTAATATAAGTTAATTTATCTAGTGTTCGAGTAAAACTTCTAGTAAACCACATATAAAGACTACAATTGATATAATTGATTACTTGTACAAAACATTTCAGTAACTTATGCTTATGATTTAATTTATAATTTTTAGGTTTACAAATAGTAAAACAAATAGTACATCCACAAACTGTAATCTTATTTGGTGCATACCCGGCTTCTAAAAGGCCTTCCACAAACGCAACTTGCATTTTTTGATTTGGAAAACGGACACATACTTTTAACATTAAATCCTTTGGTCTAGAAAACTTTCCAACATCAAATCCTGTTAGCCACCAAGTATTGGCACATCTTTTAAACAGAAAACACTTTTTATATAATTCGAGTTGCATTGGAAGAATCTCTGTATCATTTGCACAACGATACATTCCATTATTTAAAGAGTCATCTTCACGTATATAAATTCCTGCTTCTGCCCCAGTTGTAATTCCATATTGTCCTTTCCAAAACTCAATGCGATAACACTTATTATCGTAATGAAAATAAATTGGTTCAGCATCCATTACCATATTTAAACAAGGTGCTTTTAAATCAAAAAAGTCTGAATACCCTATATCTCTTTGCCAAGAATCTGAAAGTGAAATTACTATATCTTGCTTACTATTAAATGCAAACCCAAAAGGATTTAAGGCTTTATCTACTTCGTATAATTTTTCTTCTTCGCTCATATGTCTTACTTTATGAATTACTCTTTTTCTTTTAATAAAGTAAAAAATAATGAAAAGAACAATCACTAAAACCAAGAAAGCAATAATAAAATAAATCATTATTCACCTCCTACTATATTGTATAAACTTCCTAAAAATTTCGGAGCGGTTTGCAACTAGAAGAGGTAGAAATTTTAAGAGAATTATAGTATTTTTATAAAAAGGAAGGAAGAAAAAATATGAAAGAAACTTTTGAATTTTTAAAAATAAAAACACAAGTAAATTATGTTGCAATGGTTAAGGAAGATGGAAACCCTAGTTTAATACCTTTTGGGGACCCCGTTTTGTTTGAAAATAAAATATATGTACTAACAAATAAACAAAAAGAAGTTTCTAAACAAATTGCTCATAATAATGTTTGTATTGTTGCTTATGATGGTGAAAATTGGATACGTATTCATTGTAACCTTATTGATGATAGCGATAATATGGAAGCAAAAAATGCAATTATTAATGAATTTGATTGGGCAGAAGAAGCAGGCTATACTTTAGATAATCTGGATTTCCAAACTTTATATATAGCAAATGCTCAAGCAAAAGTATACGATTCTGACGGGAATGAATTAAATAGTTATGAATTCTGATGCTTTAGGCATTTTTTTATTGTATACTATACTTAGGTGAACAAACATATGAAAAAAGAAATTGCAGTAGAGGACATAGTAAAGTTTAGAAACAAATACCTAGAAAATAAAAATAATAGCAAAATAGAGCAAAGTATAAAAGAATATGGCTTACGTAAAACTTGCTTAAATAAAGACTTAGCCTCAGAATACAAATATGATTTTAATATAGAAATACCGAAAGTAAAAATTTATGACCAAAAGAAAAGTTCTCAATGTAATATTTATGCTTTCTTACGAGTTATCAAAAGTATTATGCAAAAAGAAAATCCTACAATAGATATAGATACTCTGGATTTGTCTGCCAATTATCTTGATTTTTATGACAAACTTGAAAAAATAAATACTTGCTATAATGATTTACTTTCTTTAAAAGAAGTAACGTTAGAAGATATTAATAATAAAGTAAATCGTTATGTTGGAATTTATGGAACATTTCATTATTGTAGGGAACTCATAAAAAAATATGGATTAGTACCAACTAGTGCAATGGAAGATGCAGAAATTACTTATGATGCTTATGAAGTTTTAGAGCTTTTAAAAGCCAAAATTAAGTCAGATGCTACTTTGTTATTAGATAGAAAAAACGAAAATAAAGAAGAATTAAAAACATACCTTATGAAAGAAGCCTATACATTTTTATCAAAAACAATGGGGAATCCTCCTTTACAGTTTAAATGGAATAGAAAAGAGTTTACCCCTATAGAGTTTAGAAATACTTATTTAAAAGAGAATTTAGAGGATTACATTACTGTTATTTCTTATGACAAAGAAGTATTTTATAATAGTTATGCTTATATTCCAAATGTGTATTTAAAAGATAACGAAGCAATTCAGTCAGTTAGTATAGAGCAATTAAAAAATGCCGTGATAAAACAATTACAAAATGGAATTGGTGTATGGTTTTCTTGTGAAGAGTCTACTACTTTAGACTATAATTTGAACCTATTAGATGGTAATATATATAAATACAAAGAATTATTAAATATTAAAGATGTTTCAAAAGAAGATAAATTAACATTAGACTTAATTAACTATGATCACGCGATGTGCATCATTGGTGCAAAAGTGGAAAATGGAGTTGTTAGACAATTTAAAGTGGACAATAGTTTTGATGAACACGGAAAATACAAAGGGCACTTAATTATGACAAATTCTTTTTTTGAAAACTATATTATAACAATGGTAATTCACAAGAAATATTTAGATTAGAGGAGAAGGTTGAAAAATGAAGAAGAAATTAAAAAATATAAATAATGAAGAATTCGAGTATGAAGTGCAAAATGCCTCTGGGGGAGGGGTTAGTGTTTTAGAGCCCGGTTATGTTATTACCCCAAGTGGAGAATTTATACCTATTTATAATGGAGAAGATCATAATGTTGTTTTTTCAGATTATTTTAATAAATATTTTGCAAATGATGTACCTGTATTGCATGAAAGCTCAGAAGCCATGGTGGAATTAGTAAAAATAAATCATATTGTTTATTACGGATTACGAGAAGCAGAATTAGCAAATATTTATAATAATGGAAATGTTGATCAAGAAGGAGTAGGGTATCTCATACTTCCTACTAATTATAAAGAAATCATAACAGAGGAACAAAAAAAAGCGTTAAAAGTTTTACTTGTTTCAAATAAATCTTTATTTGGAAATTATGACAAAATGCATATTAGAGTTCGTGAAACAGTTTATGGAACAGATTTAGATAAAGAGGATTTTGAACTATTTTTAGAAAGTGAAAATGAAATAGCAAGAAAAAATTAATAGTAAAAAGAAGTGTTGTAATATGCAAAAAATAACAAACGAATTAATTACTTGGTATCAAGAAAATAAAAGGGATTTACCTTGGCGCCATACCAAAAATCCTTATTTTATTTGGATTAGTGAAATTATGCTACAACAAACGAGAGTAGAAGCCGTGAAAGTTTATTATGCTCGTTTCATAGATAAACTTCCAACTTTAAAACATTTAGCGAACGTAGAAGAAGATGAACTTTTAAAACTTTGGGAAGGACTTGGTTATTATAGTCGTGTTCGTAATATGCAAAAGACTGCCAAGTTATTAGTGGAAAATGGTTATGATACTTTACCAAGTACAAAGAAAGAATTGCTAAAACTTCCTGGTATTGGAGAATATACGGCAGGTGCAATTCTTTCCATTGCCTTTGATAAACCAAGCATCGCCATTGATGGAAATGTCTATCGTGTACTTGGAAGAGTCTATGAAATAAAAGATTCTATTTCAAAACCGACAACATATAAGGTGTATGCTAGTATTTTATAAAAATTATTGTCAAAAGAAAATGCAAGCGCTTTTACGCAAAGTTTTATGGATTTGGGAAGCCTCATTTGTACACCCAAAAATCCAAAATGTGAAAGTTGTCCTTTAAAAAATAAATGTGGAGGCTATAAAAATCATACCCAAGAAAGCTACCCGATAAAAGATAAGAAAAAAGAACAAAAAATAGAAGAGCGAATAGTCTATCTTTATACATACAAAGAGAAAGTTGCAATACAAAAAAGAGAAGAAAGAGGATTACTTGCTTCCTTATATGAATTTCCTAATACTTTAGAAGTAGCATCTCTTGTGGATGTTGAGAATGATTTAATAGAAAAAAGTATTCCTTATAAATCCGTATTAGAAATAGGGGAGGCGAAACATATTTTTTCACATAAAATTTGGTATATGAAAGGATATTTAGTTGAATTAAAAAAGCCATTAAAAGATTTTATATGGGTTACGAAAGAGGAATTACAAAATAAATATTCTATTCCAAGTGCATTTTCTTATTTTTATGATTATATAATGAAAGGATGAAGTTTATGAATCAATATAAAGAAGATAAATTAAAAAAAATATATAGAAACATCCATTGTAATTCCTATCAATGAAAATTTAAAAATTCGTATGCCAAAAGAATATTTAGAAAAATATAAACAAGGTATTTATAATAATGCTTTAAAACATTGGAATGAATGTATTGAAGAAATAAGGAGTTTAGAAATAAAATATCCAAGTAATGCCCAACCAATATTTTATATTTATATAGTACCCAATGATGCAATTGTAGAATTACTTGATTTTCCAAAGAAATTGGGAACAAAATCTGGAGGCAAGCCTGTTTTAGCCTACGATTTAGATTCTTATTCTTCTGCATATGGAACAAGCAGTAATTTGATGGAAAATATAAATAATTTCTCTGTTAGTAGAAAAGCCATTCATATTCACGAACTTGCTCATTTAGTACAAGGTATGTTTTTTAGTAAAAATCAATTTTTAGAAGAAGGGTTTGCTGAAACTTTGGCATTTTATATTCTAGGCTATGAAAAAATATTCGAAGAACACCGTCATTTATTAGAATCCTTAGATGAAGAACAAATACTTACAGTAAAAGAACTAATAAAATTAGGAAATGAGCATAAATTTCATCCTCAAAGACTTATTCCAAATAGTTCCTGTTCTTTTGAAATTACATATATTAGTTCTTATTTATTTGTAAGAGGCTTAATTGAAAAAATAGAAGAAAAATATAGAATAGATAAGTTTACCGCTATGCAAACATTTTTAGAAATGATAAGAACTGTAAAGTGTTTTGATGAGTGGTTAGTGTTTGATATTGCTTCTTTTTTAGATTTGCCAAAAGAAATGCTTTTATATAGGAAAGAAATACAAATGTGTACTTTATTGAGAATTGAAGGTAATGAGAAAAATAAAATGATTTGATAAGATAATATTTAAATGGAATTTTAGAAGAATTAAAATTGATTTGCATTAGTTGAAATGTAGTTTTCTAAAATGATTTAAATAAATAATAGGAAAAGGGTGAGTTTTATGAAATATGCTAGAATCATTGTTAATGATATAGATATAAATAATATTATTACTAAATTAGAATTAACTAAAAAATCCGAGTTTGCATTTTATGATTTAATTTATTTAAATAGAAACGGCGCAAGCCTTACTGAAGATACTTTAAAAATTCGCGTGTATCAAAAAAATGAATGGAATTCAAAAAATGTACTTGTGATACAAAAAACGGTATTATTAGAAAAGGGTGCGAAAAAAGATAAAGTTTTATTAAAGGAAGAATTTGATACAGAACAAGAAGCAAAAGATTTTGTAAAATTACATTTTTCAAGGCAATATGAATATAAGTTTTCTTTAGAAAAAGATGGAATTGAATATGAAAATGAACATTTGAAAGTTTGGGTTGAAAATATAAAAGACTTAGGCATAAGCATTGAATTTGGTTCACTGGAAAATAAATATATTGAAAAGGCAATTGCAATATTTGATGTAAAAGAACGATTAAGTGAATCTGTTCCAGAGTACTTATATAAAAAGTATTATGAAATGCAAAGAAGTATTAATTTTAAATATAGGTAAAGTACCTATTTTTTTTATTTGAATATTGGTGTTATAAAAAAAGACAAACTAAGTTTATACAAAGTTTTGTCTTCTTTTGTCGAATCACTTG
>CAZIDI010000035.1:0-10222 GCA_964537805.1 uncultured Muribaculaceae bacterium
CAAATCTAGTTTTAAAGCAGTTTGTAGTGCTTTTCTTATAACATTATGATAATGTAAAACAGTATTTCCTGTTAATTCTTTAGAATAAAGGTAAGTATAAAACTTTTGAATTTCCACAGGTTTTAAATCATTTAGTAAAATATTTTTATTTTCAAAATAATCACATTTTTTTCCGGAAATCACATTTTTTTAAAATTTTTGGGTTAAATCATTAAATTTTTTCAAATAAATACGTCAATCTTATAACCCAAAAAAGACCAAGATTCTTAAAATCTCAGTCTAACTCTGTATTTTTCTATCTTTTTCGTGACTTTGCATTAAGCTATTATCATTTACAACATTAAAATATTCATTTTTATTATATAAATAACTTTTTTAATTTCTATGAATATTAGCTCCAATACTAATACATCATAGAATAAAAGAAAACTCCATCTTTGCGATGAAGTTATCTAACATTTTCATTAAGGGATTATTTATTACTCGCTAGCCACCAGGAAGCGAGAAACATTTTCGCCACTTTTAAAGTAATATACTATATTTTTCTAAAAATGACAATTAGTTTACATTTATAGTATATTCAAATCTTATTTAATTATTGCTTTTTTAACCAACTCTGTATATTATTGGTTGGCCTTTTCGCGAATACTTGCCTGAGCAGCTGCAAGTCTTGCAATTGGAACTCTAAATGGTGAACAAGACACATATGTAAGTCCAACATTATGACAAAACTCTACAGAAGCAGGATCTCCACCATGTTCACCACAAATACCTAGCTTAATATTTGGTCTCGTAGCTTTTCCTTTTTCTACAGCCATTTTAACAAGCTTTCCTACACCATTTTGATCAAGCTTTGCAAATGGATCTTGTTCATAAATCTTGTTTTCATAATAAGAATTTAAGAACTTACCAGCATCATCACGAGAAAAACCAAATGTCATTTGGGTTAAGTCATTTGTACCAAATGAGAAGAATTCTGCCTCTTTTGCTATAGCATCTGCTGTAATGGCTGCTCTTGGAATTTCAATCATTGTTCCAATATGGTATTCCATATTCGAATTTTTCTCTTGTTTTACTTTTTCGGCAGTTTCTACAACTACGTCTTTTACAAATTTTAATTCTTTTTCTTCTCCAACAAGAGGAATCATAATTTCTGGAACTATAGCATAACCATCTTCTTCTTGTACTTCGATTGCTGCTTCTAGTAAAGCACGTGTTTGCATTCTCGCAATCTCTGGATAAGTTACCGCAAGACGGCAACCACGATGTCCCATCATTGGGTTAAATTCATGTAGTTCAGCACATTTTTGTTTTAAATGTTCTACAGTAACACCCATTTCATTTGCTAGAGCAATAATATCTTTTTCCTCTGTTGGTAAGAATTCGTGTAAAGGTGGATCTAGATAACGAACAGTCATTGGTAATCCTTTTAACTCTTTATACATTGCCTTAAAATCACCTTTTTGGAATGGAATTAATTTTTCTAAGGCTTTTTCTCTTTCTTCTACTGTTTCAGATAAAATCATTCTTCGAATAGCAGGAATTCTTTCTTCATCAAAGAACATATGCTCTGTACGACAAAGTCCAATTCCTTCTGCTCCTAACTCAATTGCTTTTTTGGTATCTCTTGGGTTATCCGCATTGGTTCTAACCCCTAAAGTACGTGCTTCATCGGCCCACGCCATAATACGCCCAAAGTTTCCAGATACCGTTGCTTCTTCGGTTTTAATATCTCCTTTGTATATATTTCCAGTAGAACCATCTAAAGAGATATAGTCTCCTTCGTGGAAAGTATTTCCTCCTAATTCAAAATATTTTTCTGCTTCATTAATTTTGATATCTCCACAACCAGATACACAACAAGTTCCCATACCACGAGCAACGACTGCAGCGTGACTTGTCATTCCGCCACGTACAGTTAAAATACCTTGACTTGCTACCATTCCTTCAATGTCTTCTGGAGTAGTTTCAAGTCTTACCAATATAACTCTATCTCCAAGGCCTCCCGTACCACGTTTCTTGGCTTCTTCTGCTGTAAATACAACGTAACCTGCTGCAGCACCTGGACTTGCAGGAAGTCCACTACCAATTATTTCGCCAGCTCGTAAACTTTCTTGATTAAAGTTTGGATGTAATAATTGATCTAGTGATTTAGCTTCAATACGCATTATGGCTTCCCATTCACTAATCATACCTTCATCTACTAAATCACAAGCAATTTTAATAGCAGCAGGAGCAGTACGTTTTCCATTTCTTGTTTGTAAAAAGTATAACTTTCCTTCTTGAATGGTAAATTCCATATCTTGCATATCACGATAATGATTTTCTAATTTTTCCGCAAGTTCAATAAATTGTTTATAACATTCTGGTAAATCTTCTGCTAATTTCGTAATGGGTTGAGGAGTTCTAACCCCTGCTACAACATCTTCTCCTTGGGCATTGATTAAGTATTCTCCATATATTCCTTTTTCTCCAGTACTTGGGTTTCTTGTAAATGCTACTCCTGTACCAGAAGTTTCTCCCATATTTCCAAATACCATAGATTGCACATTGACTGCGGTTCCCCAATCTCCTGGAATATCATTCATTCTACGATAAACGATGGCTCTTGGGTTATCCCATGAACGGAATACGGCTTTTACTGCTCCCATTAATTGTTCAATTGGGTCTTGTGGAAATTCTTCATTTCTATTTTCTTTATAAACAGTCTTAAATTTAACTACTAATTCTTTTAAATCCTCTACAGTTAATTCTGTATCATATTGAATACCCTTTGCTTCTTTTACTTCATCAATAATTTTTTCAAAATAACTTTTTGGTACTTCCATTACCACATCAGAATACATTTGAATAAATCTACGATAAGAATCATAAGCAAATCTTGGATTATTGGTTTTTTTGGAAAATCCCTCTACTGCTTCATCGTTTAAACCTAAGTTTAAAATGGTATCCATCATTCCAGGCATAGATGCTCTTGCTCCACTACGAACGGATACAAGGAGTGGATCACTAGTGTCTCCGAATTTCTTTCCTTGTAATTCTTCTAATTTTTTTAAAGCCTCAAAAATTTGGGTTTTAATTTCTTCACTAATTTCTTTACCATCCTTATAGTAAGCCGTACAAGCCTCTGTTGTGATTGTAAATCCATTAGGTACTGGCAAACCTAAGTTAGCCATTTCTGCTAAATTAGCACCTTTTCCTCCAAGAAGTTCACGCATATTGGCATTTCCTTCTTGAAATAAATAAACATATTTTGTCATTCTTTTCCTCCTTAACATTTCCATTATATTATAGCAATAGAAAAAAAATACGACAATGAAAGTCTGTATTTTTGACAAAAAATGTACAGTTTTAAAATAATTTTATTCTCGATTATCCTTATGTGTCTCTAGATACACTTGTCTTAATCTTTCGTTTGATATATGGGTATAAATTTGAGTAGTAGATAAACTTGCATGGCCAAGTAATTCTTGCACACTTCTTAAATCTGCTCCGTGATTTAATAAATGAGTAGCAAAAGTATGACGAAGTGTATGGGGAGTTACATTGTTTTTAATCGCAACTAATTCCATAATATTATCAATAATTTGAGAAATTCTTCTTGTTGTGAGTTTCCCACTTTCTTTGGAAACAAATAAATATGCACTTGGTTTGCCATCTAAAATCATTTCTCTATCTTTTAAATAATCACCTAATGTATCCAAAGTATATTCCCCAAAAAAAACAATTCTTTCTTTAGAGCCTTTTCCAAGTACTTTAATTCTTTTTTCTGTCTTATTTATATCTTTTAACCTAATGTTTGCAAGTTCTTCTACACGACAACCAGTATCATAAAGCATTTCAATAATAAGCAAGTCTCTGTTTGTATACATTGTCTTTTTGTAGCCTTCTTGATTTGGGAAATCTAAAATTGTTTCCATATCAATTTCACTTACATAATTAGGAAGTTTCTTTTCTATCTTTGGATTTTTAATACTAGCAAAAATATTTTTTTCTAACTTCCCTATACTTACTAGATAACGATAAAAACTACGAATAGAACTAATATTTTTGGCAATACTTCTATTTTTATATTGCAACTTATCTAAATATTTTAAATATTCTCTTACTTCATCTTTTGTAATTTTTAAATAAGCAATGTTATTGATTTCTAAAAAATCTTTATACTTATAGAGTTCTATTTCATAAGATTTAATGGTATTATCACTATAATTTAATTCTACTTTTAAGTATTCTAAGTATTTTTCTATGTTATCTGCCATATCCTAAATCATCGGTTTCTTCTGTATCATCTGCATACTCATATAGTCTTTGCCTTGGTGTATTTCCATATCTTGCAAAATATCTTTTTTCTTCTAATTTCAATCTTTGCTTTGCTAATTCTTCTTGCTCTGTAGATATTTCTTTATTTTGTTTTTTCTTTTTGTTTTGATTTATGTCTTCTCTATCATAATCTTCTAAATTTTTTTCATTAAAATATCCCATATTGATTACCTACCTTATATATTTATTATGGCTTAAAAAAAGAAAAAAGGCAAGCATTGTTTACTCTGTCTTTTCATAGTCACAATTCGAGCAAACAATTTTGTCTTTTTTCTCTACTAATAAAAATCCACATTTTGGACATTTCTCTCCCGTAGGTTTATACCAAGAAGCAAAGTCACATTTTGGGTAGTTGGAACAGCCATAGAAGAATTTTCCTTTACGGGTTCTTTTCGCCACAATTTTGCCATCACATTTTGGGCAATCAGCAAGTTCTTGGATTTCTCTTTCTTCTTTTTTAATATATTTACAAGTTGGATAATTAGAGCAAGCCGTAAATTTGCCATATTTTCCGTTACGGATGACTAAGTCATTTCCACATTCTGGACAAATTTCCCCTGTTTTTTCGGCTTCTTTTTTCTCCATTTTTGTAAATGCTTCTTCTACACAAGGCTCAAATTTATCATAAAATTCACGTAAAACTTTTACATTATCGGCTTTTTCTTCGGCGATTTTATCTAAATCTGTTTCCATAGCGCTTGTATATTCTACATTGACAATATCGCTAAAAAATTCTTGCAATTTGTCAGTTGTTTCGATTCCAATTTCCGTTGGAACCATTTTTTTATCTTCTATGGTAACATAACCACGTTCTTTAATAGTGGTTACTATGGTTGCATAAGTACTAGGCCTACCAATCCCTAAGTTTTCCATTTCTTTAATCAAACTACTTTCCGTATATCTTGGCAGTGGTTTGGTAAAATGTTGTTCTTTTAAAATAGCATTTGCAATAATCGTATTGCTTTTATAGTTTTTAAAGTCGGGAAGTAAGGCATCTTTTTGTTCTTCATAAGCCACATACACTTTTAAATATCCATCAAACTTTAATACACTCCCCGTTGTTTTAAACGTATAACCATTATTTCCTAAAATGACAGAAGTGGTTAAGAAGTTGGCATTAGACATTAAAGAAGATAACGCACGAACATAAATTAAGTTGTATAATTTGTATTCATCTGGTGTTAAGTATTTTTTCATACTTTCTGGAGTACGCATGATACTTGTAGGGCGAATTCCTTCGTGGGCATCTTGCATCATTTTGTCTTTTTTGCCTACCTTTACGCTTCCAATGTATTCAGGGCCAAAGTTTTTCTTAATGTAATCATAAGTTTCGGCAACAAAAGTATTAGATACACGTTCTGAATCGGTACGCATATAGGTAATAAGACCGACTGTTTCACTACCAATATCAATTCCTTCATAAAGTTTTTGAGCCACACGCATTGTTTTAGAAGGAGCAAAATTAATGCGATTTGCAGCCATTCTTTGTAATGTTGAGGTTTTAAATACGGGTTTAGCACTTTTTGATGTTTCACTTTGTTTTACATCTTCTATTTTAAAAGCATTTGATAAAGCATTTAAAATTTCTTCTGCTTCTACATCACTTTTGATTTCTACCTTTTTGCCGTGGTATTTTTCTAAATCAGCGGTGAAATCTTTAAAATCTGCCGTGATGGTCCAATATTCTTCAGGAATAAACGCTTCTATTTCCCGTTCACGATCCACAATAAGTTTTAAAGCCACACTTTGTACTCTTCCAGCACTTTTTCCTCCCGTTTTAGATTGCATTAATTTACTTAAACGAAATCCTATAATACGGTCTAGAATTCTTCTTGTTTCTTGACTTTTTACTAAATTTTCATCAATTTTACGAGGATTTTTAATAGCTTCCATCACGACATCTTTGGTAATTTCATTAAAGACAACACGACTATAATTATCGGTGATGCCTAATGTATCTTTTAAATGCCAAGAAATGGCTTCTCCTTCACGGTCTGGATCGGTGGCAAGATAGACAAAACTACTATTTTTTACATCTTTTTTTAAAGCATTAATGTCTTTGCTTTTTCCCTTAATGGGAACATAATTTGGCTCGAAGTTATGTTCAACGTCTACCCCTAGGCCAAATTTTCCACTCGTTGCTAAATCGCGAATGTGCCCTTTACTGGATACAACTTTATAATCACTGCCTAAATATTTTTCAATGGTTTTACTCTTTGCTGGAGATTCCACTATGACTAATTTTTTCATATGTTTCCTTTCTATTCACTTGGTTCTTCCACAGATTTATATTTATTTAATCCTTCATTTAAATAGTTAAAATAATTAGAGGTAATTGCGAGATTACTCATTTTAATCATATTGCTGATTTCTTTATTAAATTTTACAATTTCTTCATTTGTATATTCTGTTTCTCCATAATAGGTCATTTTACCTGTTGTGGCATTATAGTATGCATTCTCATTTTCCCAAGAACCATCTGCAAATACCACTCTATTTTTATAAGAAGTTGCATAATCATTTGCTAGTATATCTTCTCCCACATACAAACGTGGGTCATAATCTAAGTTAAATAAATTGGCAATTGTAGGTACGATATTCAAGTATGATGTATACTCTGTAAAATGCTTGGCATCCATATTCGGAGTATAAATTACAAATGGAGTTTGTTCAATATTATTACGTTCTAAGGCATCAGGAAGTACACTTGCAACATCGTTATCTTTTAATCCATAAGGATAGTGATCTCCATACATAACGATTACGGTATCTTCTAAAACGCCCTTTGCATCAAGAAGTTCTAATAGTCTTGCTAGTGCTGAATCCAATTCTTTTAATTTAGACATATATCGTTTTGTACCCATTGAATAACCTGTATTTTTAAATAAACTTAAATATTTATCTCCATATTCACTAGAAACATAATAAGGTTGATGAGAAGTAACCGTAGTCATCCACGCCATAAATGGCTTTGTTGTATCAATGTGTTCCATTGCACGTTCTATAAGGAGAATATCACTTGGCCATTCTTTGTATTCCCAAGTATAGGGAATTTTTAAATCTTTTACGCCATAGAAAGCACTACTTCCCATATTTTTATGAATGGTAGAACGATAGTAATACGTTTCATCGTAGTTATGATAAGAAGAAGTTATATAGCCAGCATTATTAAATAAGCCAAAAATACTTTCACTATATTTATTATTTTTATATTGATTTGCTGTACAAATACGATTGATACTAAATAAACTCACCATTCCACTCATTTCATTATTTCCTGTTGCACAAGAATTTCTTGGAGAATAATTATTTTCCCAACTAAATCCTTCTGTGTACATTTTATAGAAAGTTGGGTAATATTCAGGATCAATAAAGATTTCATCGACACTTTCCATCATCAGTACAATTAAATTTTTCCCCTCAAACATACCTGTATATTCATTTTTATCAGTAATAGCACGGTTCATAAAATAACTATTTAAAGTTTTATAGTTAGAATTTGTAGTTTCACTTTGCAAGAGTTCCCACGCTGTATCATCGATTATTCGCGTATAATCAGTTACTTCTTCAGGTTGGTTTTCCTTTTCCTCAAAATCAATAAGTTCATCATCTTCTGTTTTAAAAAGTGTCGTTTTTACATCCAAAATACCAAACATACTTGTTCCAAACTGATTGACACTAATATTTAAACTGGTTGGTTTTCTAAATAATGACTTTGTACTTTCTAGTTGTAGTTCGTTTTGCATAAATGTTATGCTTAGAGTTTGATAATAAAAGACAAATAGTAAAATACTTATTATGATACCCACCAAAGCACTTTTACGATTCTTACGTTTGGTAAAGATACTTACCTCTTCTTCATAGTAATATTTAAAAATCTTTTTTTCTAAGAAAAATTTATAAAGGACATAAAGAATAAAAGGAATGAGCATCAACCAAAAATGAGGATTAAAAGAGGCCAAATAATCTTGAATATATTCTGCAACTGCTCCTAGTTGGCTACTCGTTCCAATCGAAATATAAACTCCTAAAAAGTTTTCAAAACCGGCTTGTAAAATGGCATAGATGGTAGCAACAAATAAAATGAAAATACTTAGTATTCTACCGATACTTTCTTTCATAAAACAAGTCATACTGCTAATGATGAAAGCAAAAAGATTACAGCCAATAAATATACGAAAGACTGCCCAATCTAGTAAGGCTAAGTTTTCAAAATGACGAAACATTAACTCTACCAAAAATAATGGAATTAAAAATGATAGATAATTTTTAATTAATTTGTTTTTCCTTAACTTCTTCATAATTTTTTTCACCTTTCTCTATTAAATCACGAACTGGCTTATATGTAAATCGGTAATTTTCTAAAGGGCCATATTTTTCTAAACATTCTAAATGCAATTTAGTCGGATACCCTTTATGTTGATTAAAATGGTATTCTGGGTATTTTTTGTGCAATTCATACATCATTTCATCACGGGTTACTTTAGCAATTACACTGGCTGCGGCAATAGATTCTGATAATGCGTCCCCATGAATAATACTGGTAGATGGTATATCTAAATCCAATTTCATCGCATCTATTAAAACATGTTCTGGTTTATATTTTAAGTTCCTTAAAGCATCTAACATAGCAAGTTTACTGGCTTCATAAATATTGACTTCATCAATTTTTTGGGATGAAATAACACCAATTCCAATCGCAATAGCCTCTTTTTGTAATATTTTATAAAAGATATTGCGTTTTTTTTCACTTAATTTTTTAGAATCTGTTAAGCCCTCTAAGAAATAATTTTTAGGAAGAATAACTGCAGCAGCAACAACCGGTCCTACAAGTGGTCCTCTTCCTACTTCATCTACTCCTGCTATTAAAGTTATATTCTGTTTATATAATTCTTTTTCATGTTTTAGTAAATCTACTGCCTTTTTTACCACTTACTTGCACCTCACTACACATTTTATCACAATTTTAAAAAATGGTTACAAAAAAAGAATCCTTTTACCTATCAAAAGTAATTCCTTTTATATATTCCATTTTTATATCGTTCATAATTTTTTTACTTACTCGGTCATAATCCACTTCACCATTTTTGATGGCTCCTATATTTTTACCAATTGTTTCATAAGTGGCTTCGATATCTTTCACACTCGTTACTTTATATCTTTCTTTTAAGATTTCTGGATAGTATTCCTCTAATGTTTTTAAAATATAGATGGCAACTTCATCAATGGGAAGTATTTCTTGTTTAATACTTGTCATAGCAGCAAGGTTTAAGGCAACCTTTTCTTCATTTATTTTTGGCCATAAAATACCTGGCGTATCTAAAAGAGAAATATTGTAAGGTGTCTTTAACCATTTTACTTGTTTGGTAATTCCCGGGTTATTTCCTACATCTGCAACGCGATGGTTAGCCATTTTATTAATTAATGTACTTTTTCCGACGTTTGGAATACCAATTACAAGAGCATGAATTTCTTTTTCTTTCATTCCTTTTGTTTCTCTTTTTGCTTGTACTTCATTCATTATTTTATAAGTTTCTTCCATAATTTTCTTATAATCATTATCATTATTTAAATCGACTAGAAGTACTTTTGTGCCTAGATTTTCGTAATAATGAATCCATTTTTCTGTAACTTTTAAATCACATAAATCTTTTTTAGTCATAATTAAAAGTTTTGGCTTGTTTCGTATTAAGTCATAGATATCCTTTATTTTAGAGGAATAAGGCATTCTTGCATCTACAAGTTCATAAACCACATCAATTAAAGAATATTTTTCACTAATAAGTCTTCTTGTTTTGGCCATATGGCCAGGGTACCAGTTAATCGAGGTCTTAAAAAAACTTTTTTCTTCATTACTCATTACTTTCACTTCCTTCATTAATAACTACTATTTTTTCAA
>CAZIDI010000036.1:0-9936 GCA_964537805.1 uncultured Muribaculaceae bacterium
TTCCTTCTTTAGCAATACGTTCAAATATATTATAACCAAGTAAATAATTATCATTATCTTTTTGAATATATCTATGGGCTTCTTCTAAAAAGATATGGAATGGAATTGTGGCTCTTTGTTTTAAATTTTTAGAAAATTCGAAGAATAAACGGGCCATAATTTTTACAATGACTTTAGCATAAGTATCATCGACATCTTCCAAATTAATATTAATAATTTGGGCTTTGCGATTGTTTTTGACCACTAAGCTACTTACAAATTTTTCAATCGATGTATAGCCATTATTGGTAAAGTATTTTCCAACTTTGGTATTTAGGATGGTACTTAAACGTACTTTTAAAATAACGGCATCATCATATAATCTTTCATTATTTTGGAATCCTTCACTAATCATTGTAAATTCTAAAGCCTTAGCAAAATCCAGTAAAGAATAACTATATTCAGTTGGTTCTTCCATTTCTTCATAAGAATCTTCAATATGTTTTAAGATATAATCGGTTATTAAAACGCTCTCTCCAAAATAACCATTTGAGTCTATTTCAAAGCATTCTGAGAATGTTCTCGTGTATCCTAATCCATTTATCGTACTATCAAAATTAAATTCGCTTGTATGGCAAACTTCAATAATTTGAAATACTTCATTTTTCTTCCTTGCTGTTGTTTGATTACTAAAAAGGATAGCAAGTAAGGCTTTGGCGATTAAGTGATTCTTATATTTAATGGATTCTTCTGATTCTTGGCTAAATATTTTAGCAAGACGAATGGTTCTTTCAATAATAGGAAGTTGAGAATGGTTTGTTGCCTGTAAAAGCAAAGCAAAATCATCTAAATTTAATAAACTTACGGGAATTTGTAATGTAAAGTCATCGTTATCAATTGGATTTGTCGTAATAAATTTATAACTATAGTTTGGATTTATTTTATTGATACTTCCAAATGCGTTTTTATATTCTCCATAAGCATCAAATACAAAGATATTGGCATTATAGGAAAGCATATTTGGATTGCTAAATAAGTTTTGAACGATTCTTGCTACCCCACAAGATTTTCCACTACCCGTATTGCCAAATATTCCTAAATGGTTTGATAATAAGTCATTAATACTTGGGCAAACTTTATATTCTTTATAAATAGCACTATTCCCTAAAACAAAGGATTTAGCACTTTCAGACCCCACAAGTTCCATTAATTCTTCACTATTAATCATTCGTACAGAACTAGAAAGTAAAGGTTTACGAATCACACCATTTACATAGCACCCATTTAAATACTCTCCTAAAAAGCGAATTTTAATTTCCTCTTTATTAAATTCTGTAACTTCTCCTAAAATTCTTTGGTCTGGTGCTTCAAAAATGACATTGATATTCATAATGTCTGAAGTTCCAGCATCTCCACCATTATTTTCAACATAGGCTACATTTTCACTTATATATTTTATTTTTCCAAACACAAGTCTCACCTCTTTATTTTCTTATTTCACTATACCATAAATTAGTTGGTTTTACCACTATAAATCTCATACCACTCTTGTAAGTGTTCTGTACCATTTGCAATTATATCTTTAATAGCATCCCAAGTAATCGAAAAAGCAGATTTCATAACTTGAAAGTCCTTTTTTGCATCATTACATAATGTTTTATCATAATTACATATTTTCGTAGTTGTAGTTAAATAGGTTTCAATAATTTTATTTTTGATGCCAGTGTAAGCTTTTCCAGTGGTACTTGTAATTGTTTCTTTATATCCTGGTAAGTAGTTTTCAATTTTATTATCAATGGATAAAGCAATTTTTAAAACTTGTAATTTTGCTTTTGATGATAAATCATTTAAAGTATAGCCATTTATATTTCCACTATAGAATAGAAAATCGACAATGGCAATAAAACGTGCCTTTACTTCTTCTTGTAAATTAGTGTTTTCCATATCTCTTTCGGTTTCATTCATATAAGCAATAATTTCATTATCGGCATTTTTATTTTCTTCTTTTTCATTTGTGATATTTACTTGGTCACTTGTAACAGTCGTTGGAATTTCACCAGTTCCTTGTTCTACTACTTCATTAATCTTTACATTTACATCACTTCCAATAGGATACTCTTCTTCGTTCGTGTTAGAAATTAAGTATTCATTATTTGCAGAGTCTTTAATAATGATATAATCTTCTCCTTTATTGGTAACTGTTCCATTAATTGTAACTCCATTTTCATTTGCATTTTTATAGGTATTATTCTTTTTCCAAGTGGAATAAATCCAAAATAAAATAGCAATCAACAAGAAAACTCCTACAAGTTTATAAATTGTACTTATACGAATACATTTAAAAAATTCAACTATATTTTTAAAAATTCTTTTTATTTTATTCATATTTCATCACTACTATAGTATACCAATAAATAATAAAAAGATAAACCACATTTTAGTAGTTTACCTTTTTATAGAACAAAAATTTACTATTTTTTTAATCCTAAAGTTTGCGTAGCTTCAGTGTCTAAATAAGAATCTGAGCAAAGAGAAGTTCTGCTACTCCCTCTTTCAGATAGCATTGCAAACGTTTCATAAAGAGCATTTTTATTCTTTTGCTTTATTTGATTACACCATTCTTTTCTTTCTAATTTAAAGGCTTCTATAGATTCATATTTATCTAAATCAATTGTTTCTTCTTTTGTTGAAAATAAATTTCCTTTAAACAATTTATTGCCACGAATTGTTCCATCAACATTTAAAATAGCATAATAAGTTCCATCGCACACTTCAAAAGATTTTTCCAATTTTTCTTGAGCAAAGGGGCTTATAATCGAATAAGTATCTCCATCTTCATAATCAGAAGTTATAGTAAATTTTCCTAATGCCCCATTGTATTCTCTGAAAAAAAGAGTTATTTTCTCCAAAATCAATCGAATCCCAAATTTCATTTTTTAACATATAACAACCTTGCTTATATTTATATGAAAAACTGCAATTAGATTTATTATTTGCATTTCTTACAAGTATTAATTGATTCATAATATTTAAACTATCTTTAAAATCCTCATAAAAAATAGTTTGCCATTTATTTACCACTTCTAATTGTCCTTGATTTAATCTTTCATGAGTAATAAAACGGGGATATTTATCCTGACTTTGCAATATAGCTAAGACATTTTCTTCATCTAAAAATTGTTTATATGTTGGATTTTGAAATTCTACTAATCTTTGTAAAATTTTCTTATTCATTTGTCTATTAATTTCTTGTTTGGTTTAGCTCTGCATTTCTTTTCTTTTCTTAATTCTTTTTTGACATTAGCATATCAAAAACCTCCTAAATTTTATTTAAAAAACCATAAAATTTACTAATTATCAAGTTTTTCTTTTAATATTTCTTTTGTAATCACCGGGTTTGCTTTTCCTCTAGTATTCTTCATCACTTGGCCAACAAAATAATCAAATAAATTATCTTTCCCATTTTTATATTCTTCTACTTGATTTTTGTTTTCTTCTAGTATTTTGGTGATCATCGCATCTAATTCGTTTTTATCAGAAATTTGGGCCATATCTTTACTAATAAATGTTTTAGGTTCTTTCTTTTCTTCTATGGCTTTAAAAAATATTTCTTTAGCTTGTTTAGAAGAAATAGTACCTTTACGCATTTCATCAATGATTTGTTTTAATAAATTTGGTGTTAAATAGAAGTGTTTAAGGCTTGTTTCTTCTCTATTGATTTCTCCTAGAATTTGAGTTGTTAGCCAGTTACTTGCCGTTTTAGCATCTATTCCTAGGGCAATACAATTTTCAAAGTATTCGGCTTGGGATTTTTCTTTTACAATAACACTTGCATCATAATTGGTTAAGCCATATTCTTCGATGTATTTTTGTTTTCTTTCATATACAAGAGGTGGAATACTTTTTCGAATTTCTTCTAACCAACTTTCTTCAATTTTAAATTTAGGAAGATTTGGGTCTACAAAATACTTATAATCAATAGCATCGACTTTACTACGCATATAAATAGTGGTACCAGATTCTTCATCCCAACGGCGGGTTTGTTGTTCCATATTCTCGTATTCGCCATTTTCTTTTAGTTTCGTTTGACGCTCAATTTCATAATTTATAGCATCTCTTACGCCCCCAAAAGAATTGACATTCTTAATTTCTACTTTGGTTCCCCAATTTTCAGGGTTTGCTTCATCTAGAGAATCCTCCATAATAGAAACGTTGACATCACATCTAATTTGCCCTTTTTTGGTATCGGCATCACTTATATCTGCATATTGGTAAACACTACGCATATGTTCTAGAAAAACAACGGCATCTTTAGCACTATGCATATCTGGATTGGTCACAAGTTCTAGTAAGGGAACTCCGGCACGGTTATAATCGATATTACTTGTGGCATAAAAATGGTCCAAAGAGGCAGCATCTTCTTCTAAGTGAATATTATCAATTCCTACTCTAAAAGTAGTACCATCTTCTCTTTCAATATCTACATATCCATCCATACCTACACAGTCTTCGGGAGGGTTTTGGGTAATTTGGTAGTTTTTAGGCATATCTGGGTAGTAATAATTCTTTCTTTCAAAATACATATATTCTGGTTGGCGACAATGTAAAATCATACTTGCCATTAAAGAGAGTCTTACGGCTTCTTTGTTTAGAACAGGAAGTGTTCCAGGAAAGCCTAAATCTAAGGGAGCAATATTGGCATTTGGAGTTTCATTATAAGAGTTTTTTGCGGGACTAAACACTTTTGAATTGGTTTTGCTCACTTCACAGTGCATTTCAAGTCCAATCATTGCTTTATATTTACTCATAATGTACCTCCTTTGCAATTTGGTTTTTATAAGACATAGCATTTTCTAATGCATAGGCTATATTTAAGACATTTTCATCTTCATAACAATTACCTGTAATATTAAAGGCTACTGGTAAATCATTTATAAAACCATTTGGAATAGTAATTGAGGGAAATCCTCCAAAGTTTCCAATTTGCAAGTGTTCTTCTAAGGCTGCTGTATCTTTGGTTAAGATGTCTTTGGAACCATCTAGGTGTTTTGCTGGTCCACTTCCAACTGGAAGTATAACTGCATCGTATGCTTTAAATAAATCCTTCCAAGTATCGACAAGTAATCTTCTTACTCTCTGAGCATTCTTAAAATAACGTTCTTGATTTTCTTTTTGTAAAATATAAGAACCAATGACAAATCGACGCTTAATTAAAGGAGAAAAACCTTTTGTACGATGATCCAACATCATTTCGGTTACGTTTTTACCTTCTCCCCTAGGGCCAAAGATAAGTCCAGTTAAATTAGACATATTGCTCGTTGCCTCCGCACAAGAAATGGCTACATACACACTTGGTAGTGCATCTAATAGTTTTTGATCTACAGAAACTTCTGTAACTTCCATTCCTAAAGAAGTACATATTTCTAAACTCTTTTTAAAGTTTTCTAAGTGCATTTTTAATTCATCAGTTGGATTTTCATAATTTTCTATATCACATAGTTCTTTAATGTAGCATAGTTTTTTCCCTTTAACATCTTTTTTTACATTTTCATAAAGATGGATGTCTTTGGAATTCCAAGATGTCATATCTTTTTCATCGATTCCTTTCATCGTATCTACCACAATTGCGGCATCTGCAACACTTCTTGTTAAAACGCCACAATGATCTAAACTTGAAGCAAAAGGAAATAATCCATATCTTGAAATCATTCCGTAAGTCGGTTTATACCCAACAATACCACAATATGCAGCAGGTTTACGAATAGAATCTCCTGTATCGCTTCCTAAAGCATAAGGATAAACTCCTGTAGCAACGGCACAAGCACTTCCCGCAGAAGATCCGGCAGTCATACGAGTAGGATCCCAAGGATTCTTTACAATTCCAGTATGTCCAGTTGTTCCAGTTCCTCCCATTCCAAATTCATCCATTACGGTTTTATTAACGGGTACTGCTCCAGCATCTAATAGTTTTTGGACAGCAGTAGCAGTGAATATAGGAACATAATCTTTTAAAGTGTTAGAAGAACCAGTAGATAAAATATCTTTTGTACTATAGTTATCTTTTATGCCAAAAGGAATTCCAGAAAGAAAGTTGTCTGTAACAGGAGTTTCTTTTGCATCATCTAAAATGGTTACAAAAGCATTATATTTTTCTTTAACCTTATGGGATTTTTCTAAAGATTCTTGAATAAGTTCTTTACTTGTCACTTGGCCGGTTTTTAATAATTCGTGTAATTCTTCTATTGTTTTATTCATTAATTATCCCCTCCTACTACTTTTGGCACTTCTACTTCTCTTCCCTCTGTTTTATCACAATTTTTTAGGGCATCTTCAATTGGAATAGATTCTTGTGCCACATCTTCACGTAATGTAAAGACAAAATCATCTAAACAATGGGTCATAGGAGGTACATTTTTGATATTAGGAAAATCATCTACTTTACTTAAATTTTCATCAATAATTGCAAACTCATCTAAAACCATTTTGTTTTCTTCTTCACTTAATCCAATCAGTAGTTTTGCTGCTAAATCATCAACTAATTCTTTGGTAAATTTAGACATCTTGATCACTTCCTACTAGTATTCTTTTTCTGATTGGCCCTTCTTCTTCAAAAGGGGTAAAGATTGCTTTGGGATTTTTGTAATCTACTTCATTTAGTATAGGGAAAAAATCAGCTAGTTTATTTTCTTTATCTATTAATTGATAATTATATGGGTCAAAATATTCTTGACAATTAATATTTGGATTTAATACCAATTGCCCATTTTTCCAAATAAGAGGTTCTTTCCTAGCATAACCAAATAGAGAACAATTTTCGTAAGCAAATTTACCATTAAATAAATATCGCATAACATCTATATAGTCTTTTTTTTCTAGTAATTCGTTAAATCCAAAATACTGCAGAAGATAACTTAATTTTCTACAATTATAATAAAAACCAATACTATCTTTTTTATTTTTCTTTTTATTCGTATTTAAATACTGCATAACATAGTTAGGAGAATCATAATTTAAATCCACTGCATCAGAAAGAGTTTCATAAGTAGAAAAATGAGAAGAAGTTTGAAAAAGAATACTTCTTTGTTTTAAAATATCTCTCCCATCTGTTTTAATAATATGTCCATAATAAATTTCGTTTCTTTTAATTGGCCAACTAATTTCACTCATTTTCTTCTTCCTCCTCTACTAATTCAATCCCTAATTCTTCTAGTTGTTCTTTAGAGACAACATTAGGGGCTTCACTCATTAAATCACTTGCACTTTGCGTTTTTGGAAATGCAATGACATCTTTTATATTATCGGTTCCTGTCATAAGCATTGTAAATCGCTCCAGACCAATGGCAAGTCCAGCGTGAGGAGGGGCTCCAAACTTAAACGCATCCATAAAGAAACCAAATTTATTTTTGATGTCTTCTTCTGTTAATTCTAAGGCATCAAAGACAACTTTTTGTACTTTCGGATCATGGATACGAACAGACCCACCTCCTAATTCATATCCATTTAAGACAATGTCATAGGCAATACTTAAAACTTCAGCCTTATTTATTTTTAACATTTCTAAATCACTTGGCATTGTAAATGGATGGTGCATTGCTTTGTATCTTCCTTCTGCCTCAGAATATTCAAACATTGGAAAATCTACAACCCACAAGAAATTTAATTTTTCTTTATCAATTAAATGCAATTCATTTGCGATTTTTAAACGCAATGCTCCAAGAGAGTCATAAACTATTTTTGGTTTATCTGCAACTATTAAAATTAAATCATTATTCTCAATATGGTAAGTTGTATACATTTTTTCTAACTTTTCATCCTCTAGATTTTTAGCAATGACACCATTAAAAGTATCGTTATCGTATTTTAACCAAGCAAGTCCTTTTGCTCCATAAATTTTCACAAAATCTGTTAAATGTTCTACATCACTTCTTGAGTATTTATCACCATTATTTTTAACGATTAAACATTTAACAATACCATCATTTTCGATAACGTTATTAAAGACATTCATCTTGGTTCCTTTTAAAATGTCTGTTAAATCTAGAAGTTCCATTGCAAATCTTGTATCAGGTTTATCAGAACCAAAGCGGTCCATTGCTTCTTTATAAGGCATTCTAGGAAAATCTGCTAAATCAATATTTTTTACTTTTTTTACAACATATTTAATCATACCTTCTACTAAATTAATGACATCTTCTTGACTTGCAAAACTCATTTCTAAGTCAATTTGAGTAAATTCAGGTTGTCTATCGGCACGTAAGTCTTCATCACGAAAACACTTAGCAATTTGATAGTATTTTTCAAATCCCCCCACCATTAAAAGTTGTTTAAATATTTGTGGGCTTTGCGGTAGTGCATAGAAAGAACCTTTGTTGATTCTTGAAGGCACAATATAATCCCTTGCTCCTTCTGGGGTTGATTTACAAAGAATGGGAGTTTCAATTTCTAAAAATTCTTTGTTGTTTAAATATTCCCTTACACTCGATGTAATTAATGCTCTTGTTTTGATTGTATTTTGTAATTTTTCTCTTCTTAAATCTAAATAACGATATTTTAAACCAATATTTTCATTGACTTCTTTGTCTTCATAAATATTAAAAGGAACTGGTTCAGATTCACTTAATATTTCTAAAGATTCTACCATTAATTCTACTTCTCCAGTTGGAATTTTAGGGTTAATCATATCATCTGTACGAGCAATTAATTCTCCACTTACTTTAATACAATATTCATTTTTTAAACTTTCTGCAAGGGCAAAATCACTTTTTAAAAATCCGCGATTAAATACGACTTGTAAGAATCCAGAGCGGTCTCGTAAGTCTACGAATATAACTCCACCCATATCACGGCGTTTGTTTACCCAACCATAAACTGTATAATTCTTTCCTATATCTTTTTTTCTAAATTCTCCATTGTTATATTGTTTCATTTTTCTTCTCTTCTTTCTTTTTTGTTTGAATTACTCTTTTCACTTTTTCTTTTTGCTCCTCCGTAAATATTGGCTGCAAATAAGAAGTATTTGCCATTTTCTTTATAAATTTTATATCTTCTGTTTTATGTTTTTTTTCTATTAATCTGTCTAAATTTAAATCTTCTTCTACGCTACTAATTAATTCTGCTAAATAATAATAATCTCTTTTTTTAATAAAATAGTCTTCTATTTTAAAAAAGTCTTTGTCTTTTCGATTATAATTCATAGCAAGACGCCATAAAGCTTCACTTTCATCGCTTTCAATACCAACGTTTACTAAACTATCAAAGCCTTTTTGACTAATTTTAGGTGGTAGAGGTACAGAAATATACTGCGTAATAAATTTTAAAAGTTCATAATCATCCATACTTAGGCAATATTTACGATACAAAGGAAATTGGGTTAAATGTTCATATAATTTTTCATAATGGGCCCACTATCTCTCACCTTTTCTTTATCTTTTAGTAAATCATTGAATGTCCTTTTAACAAAACTTTTTCTTTTTTCATCTAATCCTTCTATATCTAGATGGTTTTCAATTAATTCTAAAATATGATTAATATTTTCTAATCTTCTTTCTTCTACAATATCGATTTCATTAGAAGTAGACTTTATTATCTCTTTTACTTCTTCTAAAAGGCTATTTATTTCTTTTAACTCATCATCAGAAAACTTTGAATGGTCTATATTTTCTAAAAGACAAATTAATTCCTCGCTATTTATAAAACGATTCACATAACGATAAATAATGTTTACAAAATCCATAATACTACCTATTTAAAACTCACAATTACCAGGAGTTCTTGGATAAGGAATAACATCACGAATATTATCTACTCCCGTTAAGTAAATTAGTAATCTTTCAAATCCCATACCAAATCCAGAATGTACACAAGTACCATATCTTCTTAAATTTAAATACCACTCTAAATCTTTAGAATCCATATTTAATTCTTGCATACGGTTTACTAATTTATCATAATCTTCTT
>CAZIDI010000037.1:0-9611 GCA_964537805.1 uncultured Muribaculaceae bacterium
TTAGATGTAGGATGCGCAACTGGATTGATTGCAAATATTTTATTTCAAAAGAAAAATTGTATAGTTGATGGTATAGAGTATGATTTAGAAGCCTTTCATATTTGTAAAAAGAATGAGTCTTTTCGAAATGTATACAATTTTTCAATTACAGATAAAGAGAATAAAGAATATAAAAAATTATTAAAAAATAATAAGTATGATTATATAATATTGGCAGACATTTTAGAACATTTAATAAATCCGTGGGAAGTATTAATAAATCTTAATGAATGTTTAAAAGAAAATGGTAAAATAATTATTTCTTTGCCCAATATAGGGCACATCGATATAATCAAGGGTTTGATTAATGGGAATTTTAATTATAATGATTTAGGCCTATTAGATACAACGCATTTAAGATTTTTTACGTTTAAATCCTTTTGTGATATGATTTCCAATATTGCTGAATTTTCAAATGTTTATTATAATGTTGAAAGAAAAGATAAAATTTTATCAATTCCTACTTATGTAACAAATGCAGAAGATTATGCACTTTACAATATAAATAGTTTTTTAGAAGAATATTTTATATTGCAAAATATTATTGTTTTGACAAAAGCAAAAGATAAAAAAGTCCATATTAAAGGTATTGATGATTATAATAAAGATTTATTTGAGAAAATGATAAAAAGATTCAAAGAATTTCAAGATGAAAATAATAAGATGGTAAAAGATATGAAGAAATTAAAAATAGAGAATGAAGAACTTAAAAAAATATGTAATAGTAAAAGATTTAAACTTATTAATAAGTTTTGTAATTTTTTTAAGTCAGGCAAAAATAAAAGATAAAAAACTGGAGAAGTAAAGGAAGTATGATTAATTTATGAAAAAATGTGATATTATTATTCCAATTTTTAACGCGTATGAATGTGTGAAATCATGCATTGATAGTGTTATTGAAAATACAAATTTAGATGAAAATAGATTAATTTTAATTGACGATAAAAGTACAGATGAAAGGATCCAACCATTATTAAAGAAATATGCTGCAAAATATAAAGGAATTCTTTTTTTAAGCAATACTGAAAATAAAGGTTTTGTTAAGACAGTGAATATTGGAATGCAACAGTCAAATAGCAATGATGTTTTATTATTAAATTCAGATACAGAAGTCACAAAAAATTGGCTAGCAAAAATAAAAGGATGCGCTTATTCTATGGAAAATGTGGCAACGGTAACTCCCTTATCTAATAATGCCACTTTAGCAAGTGTTCCTAAGCCGTTTGAGCCCAATGATATTCCAAATGGGTATACATTGCAAAAAATGTCCGATTTAGTTGAAAAGTGTTCCCATAAATATTATCCAGAAGTTCCAACTGGACATGGCTTTTGTTTATACATAAAAAGAGAAGTGCTTGATAAAGTCGGTTTTTTTGATGAAGAATCTTTTGGAAAAGGTTATGGAGAGGAAAATGATTTTTGCTTTCGATGCTTTGAATATGGTTATAGACATATATTATGTGATGATACATATATTCTTCATAAAGAATCTCAATCTTTTTTAGACTCCAAAAAGGAGTTAATTTTGGAAGGAGCTGAAGTATTAAAGAAAAAATATCCTGAATACAAAAGAAGATTAGATGTATGGGTGCAAGATAGACGTATAAATTATATTGCGCAAAATGTTGCTTTTGCATTAGGAAATAGAGAAAAACGACCCAATATTTTGTTTATTATTCATGATTGGCAAAATATTGAGGAAAATAGAGGAGGAACCTCTCTTCATGCTTGGGATTTAGTTAAAAATTTAAGAGATAAATTCAATTTTCATATTTTAACACCAGAAAACGGAACATATAAAGTATATTCTTATTTTAAAGATACAGAAGTTGTAATAAATTATGATGTTTTAAAAGAAGAAATGACAGATTTGAATTTCTATAATAATAGTTATAAACTTTTGCTAACAGAAATAGTAGAAAACTATAATATTACCTATGCTCATATTCATCATCTAAGACGTCATTATTTTGATATAGTAGATGTATTTAAGAGCCATAATATAAAATATATGGTTACGTTACATGATTTTTATTCACAATGTCCTTTTATTAATAAATTATTTGAGGGCGTATCATATTGTGGAAATCCAACAAATGAAAAATGTAATCAATGTATATTAGGCTATTACGAAAGAGCTTTTCAAATAGATTCTTGGCAAAAGGCATGGAAACGATTACTTATAAATGCTGACAAGGTAGTAGCCCCTTCTATAGCAACCAAAAGCGAGATTTTAGAAAAATATCCAGAAGTAAAGATAGATGTAATAGAGCACGGCATCGATATTAAAAAAACGACATCCAATTTAACTTTAGAAGATAAAATAAATCATATTGCTTTTATTGGAGCAATAGGGATTCATAAAGGAAGCAAATATCTTGATGAATTTATAGATAGAAATTTAATTAAAAATTGTAAAATTCATTTGTTTGGAATATCTAATACTCCTAACATTAAAAATAATCGACATTTTGAAAATCATGGAAGTTATAAAAGAGAAGAATTAAAAGACTTATTAATGCAAAATAATATTAAACTAATTTGTCTATTTTCAATATGGCCAGAAACCTATTCCTATACACTAACAGAGGCAGTTGCATGTGGAATTCCTGTAATTACATTTAATATGGGAGCTATAGCAGAAAGAGTAAAAAAATACAATTTAGGATGGATTATAGACAAAAATTGTACTATAAAAATGATAGCAACACAAATTGAAATGATAATGACAAATAAAGAAGAATATCAAGATAAGGTGAAGGCAATTAATAATTATAAAATTATCTCTTCGAAAGAGATGGCAGAAAAGTATAATAAAATATATAGTCAGAATGCCAGGGCTCTTGGGAATTTATCGAGTGAACTAGAAAAAATGATACTAAGAAATGATAGGATTTTTGTCCCAAAAATTACTTATCCAGATTATTCATGGATTTTAAATACCCCAAAATGGAAGATAATTTCTAAATTAAAAATACCTAAGCCAATTAAAAGATTAATAAAAAAAATAAGAAAAAAATAGTTTTTATTTGAACATAAAAATACTTTTAGTAAAAGAAAAATAAAACAAATAGGATAATAAATAAAAAATCACGTGAAATGAAAAATCATCCTATTTTTTTTGTTGCAATAATGGACTTTGTTCTAACATTTTGTTAAAATAAATAAGAGGGTAACAATATATGAAAAACGGAATCGTAATACTAAATTATAATGATAGTGAAAACACGAAATTAATGTTAGAAGAAATTAAAAAGTTTAAAATAATAGATGCTATTGTAGTTGTAGATAATAATAGTAGTGATAATTCAGTTAAACAATTAAAAAAGTTTGAAAATGAAAAAATTAAAATTGTAGAAGCAGAAGAAAATAAAGGTTACGCTGCGGGGAATAATATTGGAATAAAATATTTATTAGAAAACTTTGCTGTTGATAACATCATTATTTCCAATCCAGATATTATTGTTTTGGAAAAAACAATACATACTTTAGTAGAAGATTTAGAAACGAAAGAAATAGATGCTGTAGCCCCTTGTGTAAAAGAGCCATTAGGAATCTCTCGTGGTTGGAAACTTCCTACATTTTTTTCAGAACTTGTTTCCAATATTCCCTTTTTTCGCCGTTTTGAATTTTCTTTGCTCAGTTACCCAAAGGAAGAGTATGAAAAAGAGATTACACAAGTAGATGTTGTAAAAGGATGTTTTTTTATCATTAAAAAAGAAGTTTTTGAAGAGATTGGTTTTTTTGATGAAAATACGTTTTTGTATTATGAAGAAATTATTATGGCAAAGAAATTAAAAGAAAAAGGATATAGTACTTGGGTAGACAATAGAGTAACAGTTGTGCACGCATTAGGAGAATGTATCGACAAAAATGTGAGACGTATAGATAAATTTAAAATGTTAAAAGAAAGCCAATATTACTATGAAAAATATATCAACCAAATGAATATTTTTAAACTTTGTCTTTTACGCATCTTTTATTACATTTATTTATTTGGATTGCAAATAGAAAATTTTATTAGGAAGTGATATTATGAAAAATATTATCATAATTGGTTCCCGTGGTTATAAAGCAAGTTATGGAGGCTGGGAAACATTTGTTACCAACTTAATCGAAAACTATAACGATAAAATGACAACATTCCACGTATTTGAACTTACTCATAATAAAAAAGATAACGAAAAGATTATGAAAAAAGAGAATGTATTTTGTCCACAAGTCTATTCTCCTAAAGTTGGTTTTGTTACCATGTTTATTTATGCTATTTTAGCCTTAAAAAGAACAAAGAAATATATAAAAAAACAAAAGTTAGAAAATGTAGTGGTATACGTTTTAGGGTGTCGTATGGGTCCATTCTTTCCTTTCTTAATTCATAGTCTAAAAAGACAAGGAATTCAGATTTATTTAAATCCGGATGGCTTAGAGTGGATGCGCGACAAGTGGTCTTGGTGGATTAAAGAGTGTTTTAAAATTAGTGAATATTGTATGGTAAAACATAGTGATATTATTGTATGTGATTCTAAAGCCATTCAACAATACATTGATACAAAATATAAAAAATTTCATAAGCCAACTTATTTTATTCCCTATGGGGCATATTTAAAGCAAAATATATGTAAAACAGATACTGTTAACAAACTGTATAAAAAATATAAACTTGTCGAAAATAATTATTATTTAATTGTCGGTCGTTTTGTTCCAGAAAATAACTATGAACTAGTTATAAAAGAATTTATGAACTCTGATACAAAAAGAGATTTAGTCATTATCTCCAATGTAGAAGAAAACAAATTTTTCAAAGAGTTAAAAGAAAAAACAGAATTTACAAATGACAAGCGGATTAAATTTATTGGGCCAGTTTACGATGTGGATACACTGCTTTACATTCGAAAAAATGCTTTTGCTTACATTCACGGGCATAGTGCTGGAGGAACAAATCCCTCCCTTTTAGAAGCACTTGCATCTACAAAGTTAAATATACTTTACAATGCTATTTATAATGTAGAAGTAGGAATGGAATCTGCTTTCTATTTTAGTAAACAAAAAGGAGATTTAGTACGCATTATTAAAAAATGTGAAAATTTGAATGAAGAAGAAATTCTTAAGTACGAAAAACTTGCTCATACACGTATAAAAACAGAATATACTTGGAAACTAGTAGTAGAAAAGTATAAAAAAATTTGGTAAAAGTTAAAATTGATGTTATGATTATTTAGAAGAGTTAGGAGGCACCCTATGAAAGAGAATGCTATTGTAGTAGAAAACGTTACAAAAAACTTTAAACTTTATTATGATAAGCCAAGTACTTTAAAAGAAAGACTTGTTTTTTGGAATAAGAAAAAAGCCGATGTTCATACTGTTTTACAAGATGTTTCTCTTAATATAAAAAAAGGAGAAAGTGTTGCTTTAATCGGTGTGAATGGTAGTGGAAAATCAACTCTTTTAAAATTAATGACTAAAATTATCTATCCTACTGTTGGCAAAATTACTACCAATGGTAAATTAACCTCCTTGCTTGAACTAGGAGCAGGATTTCACCCAGACTTTACGGGACGTGAAAATATTTATTTTAATGCTGCTATTTTTGGTTTAACCAAACAAGAAATTGATAAACGACTTGATGATATTATCACATTTTCAGAACTCGGAGAGTTTATTGATAGTCCAGTACGTACCTATTCTTCTGGTATGTATATGCGCCTTGCCTTTTCCGTTGCTATCAATGTAGATGCTGAAATTCTTTTAATTGATGAAATACTTGCGGTAGGGGATGCTCACTTTCAAGAAAAATGCTTTCAAAAGTTAGAAGAATTTAAAAAGAGTAATAAAACGATTGTCATTGTGAGTCATAGTTTAGAGTCTGTTCGTAAACTATGTACTCGTTTTGTGTGGCTTCATGAGGGCAAGATTAAAATGGATGGCGATGATAAAGTCATTGATGAATATATAAAGGTGTGTGGATAAGATGTTTAAAGAATTATACAATTATCGTGAACTTTTAAAAACAAATGTTAAAAAAGAAATTCGTGGAAAATACAAAGGATCCTTTTTAGGAGTCTTATGGTCTTTTGTGAATCCCTTATTAATGACACTGGTTTATGCTATTGTTTTTCCATTTCTTCTTAAAAGTACCGAGCCACATTATGTTACCTTTATTATTATTGGTATTCTTCCTTGGACTTGGTTTACCAATACCATTGCTCTTGGAACGGTTTCGGTTTTAGGAAATGCGGGGATTATTAAAAAGGTGTATTTTCCAAGAGAAATACTTCCTATTTCGGTGGTTACCAGTGGAATGATTAACTTTTTAATCTCTTGCTTAATTATTGCCATATTTTTGATTTGCTCTGGCATTGGTTTTAGTCCTTATATTCTATTTCTTCCTATTATTGTACTTATTCAATACTTATTTTCCTTAGGAATTGTCTTTATCACCAGCGCTATTGATATTTATGTAAGAGATTTAGAGTATATTGTTAACTTTATCGTGATGATGTTATTTTATGCAACACCTATACTATACTCACCAACTATGTTTCAAAACACTAAAATTTACTCTTTAATAAAATTAAATCCAATGGGGATCATTATTAATGCTTATCGTGATATTTTCTTTTATAAACAATTGCCAGATTTAGGAGGATTATTTCTTTTACTATTAGGTTGTATATTATTTTGTAGTCTTGGATATTTCCTATTTAAGAAATTAGCAAAGGGGTTTGCAGAGGAGGTTTAAAATTGATAGCATTTGTCATTTTACATTACAATAATTTAAAAGATACAATGGAATGTATTTCTTCCATAAAAAAACTAAATGGAAATAAAAAAATTATCGTTGTGGATAACCATACTTTAGATGAAGAATCAGCCCAGATAGTAGAAAAAGAAGTAAATGGCCTACTTCTTTTAGAGGAAAATCTAGGCTTTGCAAAAGCCAATAACAAAGGCATTTTGTATGCAGTAGAAAAATACAATCCAAAGTTTGTTGCTGTTTTAAATAACGATATAGAGATTCATCAAGAAAACTTTATGGAAATAATAAGAGAAGATTACCAAAAATACCATTTTGATATGTTAGGAGGAAAAATTAATACTCCAGGAGATTCTTGTAATCCATTTCCTGCTTTGGAAAGTAGAGAAGTGGTTTTAAAAGAAATTGCCTATACTAAGAAATTAATTAAAATTTATGAAAATGTTTTTTTGACTTTTCTTTTAAAAATATACATAACATTGAAACACTTAGTTAAAAAGCCAAGAAAAATGACAAATGGAACCTATTTGCAAGAGCAAGTGCCACTTCATGGCTGTGCCCTTGTATTTTCAAAAGATTATTTAGAAAAATATGAACACCCTTTTTTTGAAGACACTTTCTTATTTCATGAAGAGGATTTTCTATATGTACGAATTAAAAAAGATGATTTGTTAAGTTTATATGATCCAGCATTAGAAGTTTATCATAAAGAGGGAGCCTCTTTAAAAACCACTTATAAAAAGAATCGTGAAAAAAAGTTGTTTCGTGAACAAGAAAGATTAAAATCTTTAATGAGGTTAGAAAAATATATGAGAGAGGGTGAATAAGATGGAACGTTATAAAATATCAGTTATTATTTCTGTTTACAATACGGAAAAATATATAGAAAAATGTATTGAATCTATTTTAAACCAAACGTATCAAAATTTAGAAATTATTTTAATAGAGGATGGTTCTCAAGATAATTCTTTAAAGATAATTGAAAAATATGCGAAAAAAGACAAAAGGATTGTAATTATAAGAAATGAACAAAATATAGGACTTGCTAGTTCTAGAAATAAGGCTTTAGACGTAGCAACAGGAGATTATATAGGGTTCATTGATAGTGATGATTATATTCCGGAAGACTATTATAAAATTTTAGCCAAAAATATAAAAGGATATGATCTAGCAGTCTGTGATATTAATCTCGTTTATGAAAAAGGAAGCAATTTAGTAAAATGTGGAACCAAAGATAACCAAGTAATCAATATGATTAACAATGGCCTTGCAGCAAGTGCATGCAATAAATTATTTAAAAAAGAATTATTTTTAAAAGCTCGTTATCCAAAAAATATTATTAACGAAGATGTTGCTGTCATTTTGCCTATGCTAGCAAATTGTAAATCTGTGAAATACACAGACGAAGTGTATTACAATTATATGCAAAGAGAAAGTTCCATTCAAAATTCTAGTGTAGATAGAAAAAGATTTGACATATTTAAAACTGTAGAACTTGCTTTAAAAAAAATAAAAAAACAAGAATACAAAGAAGTGATTATTTATAACCAAATCATTCTCCTTCTTTTATTTGTAATACCAAAAGAAGAAAATAGTTTGAAACGTTACAAACTCTTAAAAGAATATTCAAAATTATCTAAAGAATATAATATTTCAAATAATAAATATCTATTAGAATTTATTAGTTTACAAGGTTTTAAACATCAATTATATTACCAAGCATTAATAAAAAGTACGCATTATGGATTTATTTTAATGGCTAACTTTTTAATTTCTTTTTATCACTTTTATAGTAAACATTTTACTAAAGAGGTTATTAAAGAAAACATTACAGATGAAGATTTAATTACATTAGCCAAAATAAATAAAAATAAAAAATCAAAATTCAAAATAAGTGTTGTTATTCCTAATTACAATTATAGTAAATTTTTATATCAAAGAATGTATAGTATTTTAAATCAAACAAATAGTATTTATGAAATTATTTTGCTGGATGATTGTTCTACTGATGATAGTAAAAAAACAATTAAAAAACTAGAGAAAATGATTTCACCTTATATAAAAATGAAAACAATTTTTAATGAAAAAAATAGTGGTTCAGCATTTAAACAATGGACAAAAGGGTTTCAAGAAGCAACAGGAGATTATGTGTGGATTGCGGAAGCAGATGACTATTGTGATAAAAAGCTACTTGCGAATTTGCAAAAAGGTTTAACAAAAAATATAGTGCTTTCTTATTCTGATACTTCTTTTATTGATGTGGATGGTAGAGTTTATATTGGAAGTATTGTAAAAGAAATTGATATCCAAAACAGTGGACATTATAACAAAAGCTTTGTAAATAATGGCTTAAAAGAACTAAATGATTATGCTTTTTTAAATACTACGATTGCGAATGTGTCTTCTTGTATTATTAGAAATGGTCATTACGATTTCTTTAAAGAAGCCAGTAAATACAAACAAGTAGGGGATTGGTTTATCTATGCAAATTTAATGTTTTATGGGGATATTAAATACACTTATAAACAATTAAACTATTATCGTGTTCACGGAAGTAATGTAACCTCTGTTACTAAAAAAGAACAGCATTTAAAGGAAATACAAAATATGCACGAGTATTTAGATAAAAAAATAAAATTTAATAAAATACAAAAAGAGCTAGTAAAAGATAGACATAAATTTTTAAGAAAAGCTTGGGATATTAATTAACCGAATGAAACAATTTTACATCAAAAATCTTATATGTTAAAATAAAGTGAAGTGAAGGTTGAAAATAAAAACATAAATTAAACCACGCAAAAGGAGTTCAAATAATCAA
>CAZIDI010000038.1:0-9572 GCA_964537805.1 uncultured Muribaculaceae bacterium
ATGAAATAAGAATATGGTTAGATGAAAGTGCAGGAAATGACTCACAAAATGGAAGTTTTTATAGTAAAGTGGTAATAGAAGCAAGGCAAAATCAAGTGAATAGAATAAACTTATCAACAGTAGCCAAAGTAGGAGACTATATAGCATATACACCAATTATAACAAGTTATACATTAACGACAAGTATGACTGGATATAGTGCAAATCAAACCATCAATCCAAGTGAACTTAATTTATGGCGAGTAATCAGAATTAATGAAGATGGAACAATAGAAGCAGTAAGTCAATTTGTTAATAGTAAAGATATTTATTTTTATGGAGTAGCGGGTTATAACGTAGCATTATCCACATTAACAACAATAGCCGAGCAATATGAAACAGAAGGACTAACTGTTGGCTCTAGACATCTTGGATATTCTACTGGAAATTCTAATGGAGCAAATAATGCATAGGGCGTAATAACTGCTTTTAATATTGGTGCTACAACCCCAGCAGATGTAAATTTGGTTTTAACAGCAATGGGTTCTAGTGTTGGATATGCCCCTGGAGTTTCTTCTTCATCAATTTATTTCTTAGCTTCTAGATTTTTATGGACAGGTTCTACAGGAGGTTTTGCATACTATTTAACTTCTGTACAGGCGGATGGAACAATATATGTCTCTTCTGACTTTTTATATAATTCTGATACAAGTCGTCAAAGTAATGCTTATACTAGCATAAGACCAGTAGTTATTTTCAAATCTGGAATAATGATGGAAATTGGGGATGGAACAAGTGAAAATCCTTATGAAGTGAATTAGGCGTCGTTATGCAACACCTCAATTTAAAAACATTACGAAAGAGTTGAGGGTATAATCAAACAGAACTTGCAAGATTAATAGGAATCAGTCAACAACAATATTCTAGGTATGAAACCAATACGAATAAAATCCCATTAGAAACATTCTTAAAGATACTAGCTGTTTGTCATTATAAAATAAAAATTGAAAAAGAATTTCACATAAAAATGCTTTTTTAAGATATTTTTTTATGTTTTTTCCAAATCGACAAAAAACTATGATAAAATAGAAGAGAATAGGGATAGTGGTATTATGTCTAGGACAACTTTTATATTAATTGGTATTACTTATTATATAGTGTCCATTATTTTGATTATTATAGTATTAAATATTATCAATAAAAAGGAACGTAAGAAATATGAAGCAGCTATTGCCAATTTAGAGCGCGATAAAAATTTAATAATCTCTGCTAGTATTTTATCAGAATTAAATAAGGTAGAGCCTCTTGTAACCAATTCTGATTCTAAGGAATTATATGAAAATTGGCAAAGAAGATTTAAAGAAATTAAAGATGTAGAGGTCCCTAAAATCACGGATGCCTTACTAGAAATAGAGGATTTATTTAACGAGCGTAATTACAAAGAATTAAAAAAGAAAATAGCGGAAACTGAAATTGATATTTGTTTTGTAAAAACAAAATCTAACTTTTTATTGGAAGAAATTAAAGGAATTACCTTAAGTGAAGAAAGAAATCGCGATACGATTACCAAACTAAAAGCCAGTTATCGAGAAATTTTAACTAGATATAACAACAATCGTGATGAATATAAAATGATTGCTTCTCCGGTAGAATTGCAATTTGAAAATGTAGATAAACTTTTCAGTGCTTTTGAGTCTGCAATGGAAAAAAATGCTTACCAAGAGGTGGGAAAAATTGTCAAAGCAATTGATGATATAGTAGGGAATTTACGAATTGTTATGGAAGAAGCCCCAAGTATTATTTTGATGGGAAAAAAATTAATTCCGAATAAAATAAATGCTATTAAGAAAACCAAAGAAAAGATGGAACATGATGGCTTTAATTTAGAATATTTAAACATTGATTATAACATTACAGAAGCCAATAAAAAGATTGCTGACATTTTTCAAAGGTTAAATGTATTAAATTTAGAAGATTCTATTTTTGAATTGAAAACGATTTTGGATTTCTTTGAATCAAGTGATAATGATTTTGATAAGGAAAGGATTGCTAAGAAGATATTTGAAGATTATGCCCGTACTATTTTAATTAAAGTAACCAAACTAAACAAAATCAATAATGATTTATACAAGAAAATTGATGATATTAAATATAGTTATGATTTAACCAATGAAGATGTTGCAGTCATTGGTGAGATTGCGGAGGAATTAGCAAGTATTCACGAAAAATATGATGAAATAATCGAAGTACATCGTAGTAAGAAATCGTATTTTGTAAAACTTGGAAAAGATATGGAAAATTTAAATGTTCGTCTTACCAAAACAGAAGAAAAATTAGAACGTGCTTTACGAACGATTGGTTCTTTAAAAGAGGATGAACTTCGTGCTCGTGAACAATTAGATGAAATAAAGGATATTTTGTTGAAAGCCAAAAACCAAATTAGAGATTATAAACTTCCAGTAGTTCCAGAAAATTATTTTGTTGAACTTTCGGAGGCAAGTGAAGGCATAGAAGAAATTGTGAAGGTACTTGAAAATATTCCGATATCTATTAAGATTTTGAATACGCGTGTCGATACAGCAAGAGACTTGGTTTTTAAAGTTTTTAATACCTCAAAGGAAATTGTAAAAACGGCGAAGATGGCAGAGACCGCCATCGTTTATGGCAATCGTTATCGTGTAAATAAAGATGTTGATTTAGGACTTACGAAAGCTGAGATGGCGTTCTATAAAGGTAATTTTAAAAATGCTTTAGAGCAAGCAATCGTTGCTATTAATATTGTAGAGCCAGGAATTCATAAACGTTTAATGGAAGAATACCAATAGTAAATTTATAAAAAATATAGTATAATTTGATTACGAGGTGAACAAATATGATTTACTTAGATTATAGTGCTACAACGCCCATATCTTTAGATGTACTAGATTCTTATGATAAAGCAAGCAAAGAATTTATAGGGAATCCCAATTCTTTACATAGTTTGGGTGTAAAATCAAAAGAACTGATTGGAAGTGCTACGAAACAAATTAGTGAGCTTTTAGGGGTTACGGAAAATGAAATTATTTATACGAGTGGAGCAACAGAATCAAATAATTTGGCTCTTATCGGAGTGGCTTTTGCTAATAAGAAAAAAGGCAATCATATTGTGGTTTCTAAATTAGAACATCCCTCTATTTATGCCATTTGTGATTATTTAAAAGAAATGGGATTTGAAATTAGTTATGTAGAAAATGATCAAGATGGACTTGTTGATTTTGAAGATTTACGAAATAAAATACGCCCAGAAACTATTTTAGTTAGTATTTGTGCTGTCAATAGTGAACTTGGAATTCGTGAACCTTTAAAAATGATTCGCCAAATTATAAAAAAGGAAAATCCAGAAGTTATATTTCATAGTGATATGACGCAAGCCTTAGGAAAAATACCCATAAATGTAAGAGATGTAGACTTAGCAAGTTTTTCTATACATAAAGTATATGGCCCAAAAGGAATAGGACTTCTTTATAAAAGCAATTTAGTTCGTATTGCTCCTTTAATTCAAGGAAGTAGTAAAGAAAATAGTTTAAGACCTGGAACACCTCCAGTGTCTCTAATTGCTGCAGCAGCGAAAGCCATTCGTTTAGGAATACAAGATTTAGATCGAAAAGAAACCTTTATTCGTAAATTAAATGAAAAAATAGTCGAAGAAATTAAGGATTTAGATGGAGTTATTATTAATAGTACGAAATATTCCATTCCTCATATACTAAATATTAGTTTGGAAAATATAAGACCAGAAACTTTCCTTCACGCAATGGAAGAATATGAAATTTATTTAGGAACAAATACAGCGTGTGCAAGTGGAGATGCCTCTTCAACTGTTATAGCTTTATATCATGATGAAGAAAGAGCAAAATCGACTATAAGAATTAGTTTGTCTTATTTAACTACAACGGAAGAAATTAATCGTTTCTTAAATTGTTTTCATATCGTATATAAGAGATTAAATTCTTTAGTTAACGAATAATGAATTTAGAACCTTTGAAAGGTTTTTCTTTTTGGTTAAAAGGTAGAAAATAAACTTAGAAAACAAAAAAAGGAATGATTATGTTATTATATTGTATGTGGAAGTGATACTATGGAAAAATTAATTATAATAAAGTATGGGGAATTAACTACAAAAAAAGATAATATTAATTTATTTATTACAACCTTAAAACAAAATATTAAACAAAAATTAAAAAATGATAATGTAGAGATATGTTTTGATAAGGGTAGAATGTTTATTCGTGTTTTAAATAATAATTTTGAGGAAATACTTAAAAAATTAAAAGAAGTATTTGGTATTCACGAAATTATAATTGGGTATGAATTAAAGACTTTGGATTTAGAAGAAATAAAAAAAGAATTGTTATCTTTAATCCAAACAAAGGAGTTTACTACTTTTAAAGTGGAAACGAAAAGAAGTAATAAGAAGTTACTTAAAACCAGTACAGAGATTAGTAGTGAAGTAGGGGGATTTATTCTTAGAAATAAAGAAAATATAAAAGTAGATGTGCATCACCCAGAACTAACGATTCATTTAGAGTTAAGAAATTCGGAAAGTTATATTTATTTTGAAAGTGTAGAAGGTTTAGGAGGATATCCTGTAAGTACTCTTGGAAAAGGAATTTTGATGCTTAGTGGAGGAATTGATTCTCCGGTTGCTGGATATATGGCAATAAAAAGAGGGGTAAAATTAGAATCCCTTTATTTTGAAAGCCCACCTCATACGAGTATAGAAGCCAAAAATAAGGTAATGGAACTTGCTAAGGTTTTAAGTAAGTATAATAACGATATTAAATTACATGTGATTCATTTTACGGAAATACAAGAGGCTATTTACAAAAATATTCCTCATGAGTATTTAATTACTATCATGCGTCGAATGATGTATCGTATTGCAGAAATTATAGCAAGTAGAAGTAATGCAAAAATAATTGTGAATGGAGAATCCATTGGGCAAGTGGCTAGTCAAACCTTAACAAGTATGAAAGCTATTAATGAGGTTGTGCGTATTCCTGTAATTCGTCCTCTTGCTTGTTTTGATAAATTAGAGATTATTGAGATTGCCAAAAAAATAAAAACATATGAAACGAGTATTTTACCTTTTGAAGATTGTTGTACGATATTTGTACCAAAACATCCTATTATTAATCCAGATCCTAAGGTTTGTGAAGAGTATGAAAAGTTGATTCCTTATCAAGATTTAATTTATAATGCAATTAAAAATCATGAAGTTATCAAAATAAGTGAAAATGCTAAGACTGAATTTAAGGATATCCTCTAGAAATTGGAATAAAGAATTTGTATTTCTACAATGCTTTTTGTATATAATATATCTAGGGCAAACAAAAAGAGGCACTTGTCGGTGTCCTCAGTCCATTAGGTTAGACTTTGAACACCCAACTGAGTTAGGTGTTCTTTTTGTAACTTCTTGTTGTTGAAATCACAACTAGTATAACAACAAGAATAACTGGATATTCTATGGTCCTCCAGAATAAAATCTTTATGTTGTGAACTGAGGAAAGAACACCAACTTTGTACCTTTAAGTAAATCGTATAGGAATATGAAAAGAATTGAAAAAAATAATTTGTGGGCTATTCTAATATAGTGAAAGTTTTGTCTAGTTTTGTCGAATCACTTGTTATTTTAAAATTTATCATTATAATAGCAACTCGTGTTATTGGTTATATTTTGAATTATATTTCGGTTAATTCGTGTTCTATCAATTCACTTCCTTTTACCCCTATAACCAATGGCATATTTAAAAATAGCACATAGTGTGCTTTTTTCTTGCTTTGATAAATGATTGATTTTTAATTATATATTTAGTAATAACAATTTGAAAGAGGAGAAAAAGGATTATGGATAGAAATGAATTAAAAAATATGCGTATTATTTTAGAAACGATTAAAATAAATTCTTATTTAAGTTCATTTACAGGAATGATGAATATAGCGGAATTTCTTGAGGATATAATATATGATAAAAAAATTTTAATATCTCATTTAGTCCATGCAGGATGTTTTTGGTATGGATTTTGGCGATTAAATCAGCAAGCAGAAAAATTAGGCGATGCTATTGAATTGGAAGAAAACTTACTCGAAGACGATGACGAATTAACTCATAAAAGGGAATTATAAATAAAAAAAGGATATGAAAGTAAAACTTTCTAATCTTTTTTTTATAACTTGCACAATTTGTATGATTTTTTTCACTTGAAACAAGAATTTTCCCTAAAGTACAATAATTTTCTGTATTATGAAATTTGCAAGTTTTAACGGTACACGCTATGCACTGATTGTAATAGATTTCTTCCATATTTCTTCACCATTCTTAGTATGAATAAAAAATAAGTATTCTATACATACTAAGAGTAGGTGAAAAGTTATGCGTAAACATATCGATTATCATTATAAATGCTTTGATAGACAATATGAATCTAATATTGATCGAATTGTAAATGAACGTTTTAATGAATATGGTTATAATTTTGATTCTAATAGCCAAAGAAATATCAATTATGATGAACTTGCTAGAAAAACCGACTACAAAAATGTCAAAAATTCATTTAGAACTAAAGAAAGATAGAAAATCTTCTTTTTTTTTTGTATAATAATATAGTGAGGTGTAAAAAATGAAAATATTAACAGTAAATGCAGGAAGTTCTTCTTTAAAATTTAATTGTATTGAACTTCCAAGTGAAAAAGAATTAATTAGTGGGTATTTTGAAAAAATAGGAATGAATGGAAGTTTCTATAATATCAAAATGAATGGTGAAAAAACAAAAAGAGAAGTGGATTTAAAAAACCATGGCGATGCAGTAGCATATTTAAAAGAAGAGTTATTAAATAATAAAATTGTTGCTTCTTTAGATGAAATTGATGGAGTAGGACATCGCTTAGTATATGGAGGTGCATATAAGGATTCTGTATTAATTACAGAGGAGGTTTTAGAAGAATGTGGAAAGTATAATGATTTAGCTCCACTTCATAATCCAGCAATGATTTCTTGTATTAGAGCATTTCAAGAAGCGCTTCCTACAACTCCAATGGTTGCAGTGTTTGATACCTCTTTTCATCAAACGATTCCAGAAGTAAATTATTTATATTCTGTACCATTTGATTGGTATCAAAATTATGGCATTAGAAAATATGGATTTCACGGAACTAGTCATAAATTTATAACCAAAACAATGCAAAAAATACTTGGAAAAGAAGAAATCAATATAATTAATTGTCATATTGGTAGTGGAGGAAGTATTTGCTGCATAAAAAATAGCCAAAGTATTGATACAACTATGGGATTTACTCCTAATGCTGGTTTAATGATGGGAACTCGTTCAGGAGATATTGATTATTCTGTTATTCCATTCTATATGAAAAAAACAGGAAAAAATATAACGGAAGTCGATACTATTTTAAATAAACAAAGTGGTTTATTAGGAATCAGCGGCAAGTATTCCGATCATCGTGATATTGAAAATGGTATGGCTGAAGGGGATGAACAATGTACGTTAGCTAACGATATGTATGTAAATCGTATTGTTGGGTACATTGCTAAATATTTTGTAGAATTAGATGGTAAGGTTGATGCTTTAGTATTTACCGCTGGGCTTGGAGAAAATGCTCGTGAATTTAGAGAAAATATTGTGGGGAAATTATCTTCTTTAGGTATTGTTTTAGATAAAGAAGAAAATAATAAAATAGCAAGTTATTTAGATAAAAGTGAAGGGGTAATCTCTTCAAGCGAATCTAAAGTACCTGTATATGTTATTCCAACAAATGAAGAATTAATGATTGCACTTGATACATACAACATTATTGGATAAGGAGAGAATGTAATGGCTATGGATACAGGAAAGTTGATATATAAAAAAATTAAGAAATACGATACAATTATTGTTGCAAGACATACTGGACCTGATCCTGATGCCATCGCAAGTCAAATTGCTTTGCGTGATTCTATTCGTTTTACTTTTCCTTTAAAAAAGGTTATGGCAGTTGGAAATTTTGTTTCCAAGTTTAAATATTTTGGCACGTTAGATAAACCAGATGAGGAGGAAATCAAAGATGCCTTACTGATTATTTTGGATGTTCCAACTTTAGATAGGGTGGATGGAATAGAAGAATTAAATTATAAAGAAGTGATTAAAATTGATCATCATCCATGCGAAGAAAGAGTAGCCAATTTAGAAATCGTAGATGATACAGCATCCAGTGCTTGTCAGTTAGTAGCAGAATTAATTTTTAAAACAAATTTGAAAATGAATGTAAGTATTGCAAATAATTTATTTTTAGGAATTGTTTCGGATAGTGATCGATTCTTGCTTTCCTATACGAGTGCTAAAACATTTCAAATTGTTTCCAAATTAATTGATGATTATCATATTGATTTTGCTCCTTTATACAATAACTTATATGAACGACCTATTAATGAAATACGATTTCACGGTTATTTGGCAGAACACTTAAATTTAACGGACAATGGTCTTGCTTATGTAAAAATAATGCCAGAAATTTTAAAAGAATATAATGTAGATAATGGAACTCCCTCGAATATGATTAATGATTTTAATTATATAAAGGAAGTTCTGGTTTGGATATTTGTTACTTTTGATGATAAGAATGATATTTTCAAAGTAAATATTCGTAGTCGTGGACCCATCATTAATGAAGTTGCTGAGCATTATAATGGTGGAGGGCATAAATTTGCTAGTGGAGCAAGATGCAAAACGGAAGAAGAAATTAATAATTTATTAAAAGATTTAGATAAAGTATGTAAAAACTACAAAGAAAGCCAAAATTAAGTGGCTTTTCTTTTGACTATATTTGACTTTATAAAGGTATTTATGGTATAGTAAACGAGTTTGGAAAGGTGGTTTTAAAATGATGAAAGACCAAAATTTGTTTGCTTTAACGAAAGAAGAAGCCAAAGACAAAGTAATGTCTATTTTGCTAGACATTCATTATGATCGTCAATCTATTCGATGGGATGAGTTAAAAGAAAAGGCTTTGTTCTTATATAAATATAATTCTTTAGGGCCAAAAGGTACTAAAAACGTGGCTTTGTATTTGTATAAGTTATATCAATATATAGAAAAAGAATATCTTAGTTGGAGTGCTAAGTATATAAAGTATGTTAATAATAACAATGATAAAATACTAAAACCGCAAGTTTTATATGTAGACAAACAGGGAAATCCTTTATCTCTTGGTGAGATGGATAGTGATGGACATTTATCTATTTATAATGAAGTTGCTCGTTTATCTGAAAAAATGAGAAGTTTTATTTGTGATGAAAAATTTTTAAAACGCAGTATTTGGTCAAAATATATGAAAATCTATCAAAGATTAATTAATATAAAAAATGGTAATATTATTGCTGCTTTTCAAGAAAAATATATAGAACAAATTGGAAATCGAGAGACTGATATTTCTGCTATTGTACAATATTTAGGGGATTTTAATTTAGCACCTGAAGATATATATCGTCGAATCAAAGAAGTTAATTTATTTTTAGATACCTATCATGAAAAATCAAATAAAATAGTTACGAAAGAAATTATAGA